>JASLHF010000104.1 GCA_030152275.1 Acinetobacter sp.
CGACTATGATGCAGTGTTCATGGGTATGGGAACCTATACCTATATGAAAGGCGGTTTTGCAGGTGAAGATTTGGATGGCGTGGTTGATGCGCTGGACTTCTTGATTGCCAACGTTAACCGTACTCAAGGCTGGGAAAAAGATCCAGCGGAATACATCAGTGTTGAAGGCAAAAAAGTGATTGTCTTGGGTGGCGGTGATACCGCGATGGACTGTAACCGTACCTCGATTCGTCAAGGTGCTGAGTCCGTTGTCTGTGCATACCGCCGTGATGAAGAAAACATGCCGGGTTCACGCCGTGAAGTTAAAAATGCGCGTGAAGAAGGGGTGGAATTCCAATTCAACCGTCAGCCTATCGAAATTGTCGGTGAAAATGGCAAAGTGACCGGCGTGAAATTCGTGACCACACAATTGGGTCAGCCGGACAGCCGCGGTCGCCGCAGCCCTGAGCCTGTACCGGGTTCTGAAGAAATTCTGCCTGCAGATTCTGTGTTGCTGGCATTCGGTTTCCGCACCAGCCCTGCAGATTGGTTTGGCGGCGCAAATATTAATCTGGATGGTTCAGGCCGTGTTGTGGCTGCAGAGCAGCAGGAATATAAATTCCAAACCTCAAATCCTAAAATTTTTGCCGGCGGCGACATGGTGCGCGGTTCTGACTTGGTTGTAACTGCAATTTGGGAAGGACGTCAGGCAGCTGAAGGGATTTTGGATTACTTAGACGTTTAATCGGATAGTGAATCGATGGCTTTATTGGGCGTCTATGCTTATCCGCTAAAACCGAAAAATTGAGTCATAAAATCGCGTTAAGATAGATCAAAAACCCGCTTCGGCGGGTTTTTTAATATAGAGGCTTTTGCCTGAAATGATATGGGCACTGTATTTGAAGATAAATTTGCTGAAGAGCAGCCAAACGTCAGTGAAAATTGAATGCTTTTGCAAATGCGCTAAGCATTTTTGCCATGTGTGAATGCTGATTTACTCAACATACTGAGATATTCATTTAGCCCAGAGAGCAAAAAAATGACTTCAGTGACGGCAGAAAAATCATATCAAAATCGTCCCAAAGCCATTGGCATTACTGTACGCAGACCGCAATTCAATCCCAAAGCGATCCGCCGGCACTATTTTGCCAATTCTCCAGTCATGTCGCATATGCTGACAGCGCTGTCATCAACTTTTCCAATTGGTGAACAGTTTTTTGTACACAGTGTGCGCAATGTGCGTGACCAAGTGACAGACGAAAAACTGCAAGCTGAGATCGCGGCATTTATTGGGCAGGAGGCAATGCATTCAAAAGCGCATGCGGAGTTTAATCAGGCCTGGCGCCGTGATGACTACAATTTAGATCGTTTTCAGGCTTGGCTGGCGCGAAAGGACACTTATGTGAAAAATCTGCATCCTAAAATTCAGCTGGCCATTACTTGCGCGTTTGAGCATTTTACCGCTTTATTGGGCGGCTATATTTTAAAGCATCCTGAAGTGCTAAGCACATTGGATGATGATGCAGTGAAGCTTTGGGTTTGGCATGCGATTGAAGAGATTGAACACCGCTCCGTCGCTTTTGATGTGTACCAGCAGGTCTACGGCGATGATAAAATCCGCCGCCTGATTATGCGCAGCGTGACCACTGGATTTGCCAGTCTGACGTTTTATTCTGCATCGCGCCTGTTTATGCAGGATAAAAAACGCAGCTTGCCGAAAATTGGCGGCAATATTTTTGGCGCGTATTTGCTGGCGAAAATGCTGCTGCAGATGCTGCCGGAGTATATGGCTTACTATAAGCAGGATTTTCATCCCGCTCAAACGGATTACAGCAGTATTATTGAGTACTGGAAAACACGGCTGGCAGCCGATTATCAGATGGAAAGTTTTCAGTCGGAAAGTTTTCACATGCAGCGCGCGCAGGCTGTCCTTCAATAGCGGCTACCCATCAATTAAACATATGGACTGATTGAGCAGAAAACATAGCTGAAGCAGTCCATCATTTATCTAAAGCAATGGCAGCGCAACGGGTGCTGCTGCTTTGCAGCGCTTTGCCAGCAATTGCGTTCAATAATTATTCGAATTTATCAGCTCACTGTTTTGTTCAGGGCGGCAAAGCAATAAAAAAGGTCTTGGAGTATTATTTAAATACGCATAGCAAAAAATACACATAAAAGTAAAAAAATCCGGCTAAAATGAAAAAAATATTTAAATACTTATAGATAAGCCTTTACCAGCAACGCTTTATAAATTGTTAGAAATGATGAGCTGAGGATTGCATAGATGAACTTAATTAAAAAAAGCGCATTGGCCGTTGCGTTAGCAAGCACATTAACATTGTCTAGCTGCGGCTATAATACACTTCAAGTGAAAGATGAAGCAGTGACGGCGGCATGGTCTGAGGTGCAAAACCAATATCAGCGCCGTGCAGACTTGGTGCCAAATTTGGTTAATGTAGTGAAAGGCTACGCCAAACATGAAGAGCAGGTGTTGACTGAAGTCACGCAGGCGCGCGCCAATGTGGCTGGTTTAAAAGTTGATAAAGAAGTGTTGGAAGATCCGGCATTGTTCAAAAAATATCAAGAAGCGCAGGCGCAGATGACCAGCGCATTATCGCGTTTGATCGCTGTATCAGAGAATTATCCAGATTTAAAAGCCAATGAGCAGTTTAAAGACCTTCAGGCGCAGCTGGAAGGTACTGAAAACCGCATTGCTGTTGCCCGCAACCGCTATATTGCCTCTGTGCAGGATTTTAACAGCTATGCGCGCCAGTTCCCTCAGGTGATGACGGCAAAAGTCATTGGCATGGACACCAAACAGAATTTCAGCGCAGACCAGAGCGCGCAAACGGCGCCAAAAGTTAATTTCAATTAATAACCGGCCTTGATAATACAAGGGGATGCGGATGCCTGATCAACCTGCTTATGCTGACCTAAAATGGATCCAGTCTTGGATGCTGGCCGGCCTATTGTTTTTGGCGGCTTGCTGCAGCAGTTTTGTACATGCGGAAACAGCTGTCGCTGCGGATCAGGATGCCGAAACAATCGCGGCTGGAAAAATTTTAAAAGATCAGCAGCATGCAGCAGGGCAAAATAACACTGCACAGCAAAATCAGCAGGCCGCTTCAGAGGCTGCCGCTCCTGCGCCTGATATTGCAAATGATATGGCGGATGGACAAAGCATCCGAGTCCTGCCCTCATTAAATGAGCCAGTCATAGATCAGGCTAATTTGCTCAGCGCTGCGCAAAAACAGTCGATTAGCCAAAAAATTCTGAATGTGCATCAGTCCGGCAAAGCGCAAATCGGCATTATCATTGTTCCGACTACAGGACAGGAA
>JASLHF010000105.1 GCA_030152275.1 Acinetobacter sp.
TTCCTGTCCTGTAGTCGGAACAATGATAATGCCGATTTGCGCTTTGCCGGACTGATGCACATTCAGAATTTTTTGGCTAATCGACTGTTTTTGCGCAGCGCTGAGCAAATTAGCCTGATCTATGACTGGCTCATTTAATGACGGCAGCGCACGGATGCTTTGCCCATCCGCCATATCATTTGCAATATTAGGTGCAGGAGCAGCAGCCTCTGAAGCAGCCTGCTGACTTTGCTGCACAGTATTATTTTGCCCCGCTGCGCGCTGCTGATCTTTTAAAATTTTTCCAGCCGCGATTGTTTCAGCATCCTGATCCACAGCGACAGCTGTTTCAGCATGTCCAAGACTGCAGCAAGCTGCCAAACACAATAGGCCGGCCAGCATCCAAGACCGGATCCATTTTACATCAGCATAAGCAGGTTGATCAGCCATCCGCATCCCCTTGTATCATCAAGGCCAGTTAATTAATTGAAATTAACTTTTGGCGCCGTTTGCGCGCTCTGGTCTGCGCTGAAATTCTGTTTGGTGTCCATGCCAATGACTTTTGCAGTCATCACTTGAGGGAACTGGCGCGCATAGCTGTTAAAATCCTGCACAGAGGCAATATAGCGGTTTCGGGCAACAGCAATGCGGTTTTCAGTACCTTCCAGCTGCGCCTGCAGATCTTTAAACTGCTCATTGGCTTTTAAATCTGGATAGTTCTCTGATACAGCGATCAAACGCGATAATGCACTGGTCATCTGCGCCTGAGCGTCTTGATATTTTTTAAACAATGCCGGATCTTCCAACACTTCTTTATCCACTTTTAGACCCGCCACATTGGCGCGCGCCTGCGTGACTTCAGTCAGCACCTGCTCTTCATGTTTGGCATAGCCTTTAACTACATTGACCAAATTTGGCACCAAGTCTGCACGGCGCTGATATTGGTTTTGCACCTCAGACCACGCTGCAGTCACTGCTTCATCTTTCACTTGAAGTGTATTATAGCCGCAGCCAGACAAGGTTAATGTGCTTGCTAACGCAACGGCCAATGCGCTTTTTTTGATTAAGTTCATCTATGCAATCCTCAGCTCATCATTTCTAACAATTTATAAAGCGTTGCTGGTAAGGGGTTATCTATAAGTATTTAAATATTTTTTTCATTTTAGCCGGATTTTTTCACTTTTATGTTTATTTTTTGCTATGCGTTTTTAAATAACATCCTAAGCCTCTTCCAGCTTCTTTCAGGGCTTTAAGCAAGACAATAGGAAAAGACCACTAATAAATATTAAAAATAATGTGCTGCTCAAACTTTACCTAACAACCGGAACAGCTGATCTGCCTTTACTTTATAAAAACAGTGAACAGCCACATCTATTCTTTTTTCTGAACCAGTCAATGCGTTTTAATTGATGCGCAGCCGCAAACGATCGTTATTGTTATTAAAGACCAGCCTGTGCGCGCTGCATGTGAAAACTTTCCGACTGGAAACTTTCCATCTGATAATCCGTTGCCAGCCGTGTTTTCCAATACTCAACAATACTGCTGTAATCTGTTTTAGCGGGATGAAAATCCTGCTTATAGTAAGCCATATATTCCGGCAGCATCTGCAGCAGCATTTTCGCCAGCAAATACAGGCCAAAAACATTGCCGCCAATTTTCGGCAAGCTGCGTTTTTTATCCTGCATAAACAGACGCGATGCAGAATAAAACGTCAGACTGGCAAATCCAGTGGTCACGCTGCGCATAATCAGGCGGCGGATTTTATCATCGCCGTAGACCTGCTGGTACACATCAAAAGCGACGGAGCGGTGCTCAATCTCTTCAATCGCATGCCAAACCCAAAGTTTCACTGCATCGTCATCCAAAGTACTCAACACTTCAGGATGCTTTAAAATATAACCGCCCAATAAAGCGGTAAAATGCTCAAACGCACAAGTAATCGCCAGCTGAATTTTAGGGTGCAAATTTTTCACATAAGTGTCCTTTCGCGCCAGCCAAGCCTGAAAACGATCCAAATTGTAGTCATCACGGCGCCAGACCTGATTAAACTCCGCATGCGCTTTTGAATGCATTGCCTCCTGCCCAATAAATGCGGCGATCTCAGCTTGCAGTTTTTCGTCTGTCACTTGGTCACGCACATTGCGCACACTGTGCACAAAAAACTGTTCACCAATTGGAAAAGTTGATGACAGCGCTGTCAGCATATGCGACATGACTGGAGAATTGGCAAAATAATGGCGGCGGATCGCTTTGGGATTGAATTGCGGTCTGCGTACAGTAATGCCAATGGCTTTGGGACGATTCTGATATGCTTTTTCTGCCGTCACTGAAGTCATTTTTTTGCTCTCTGGGCTAAATGAATCTCTCAGTATGTTGAGTAAATCCGCATTCACACATGGCAAAAATGCTTAGCGCATTTGCAAAAGCATTCAATTTTCACTGACGTTTGGCTGCTCTTCAGCAAATTTATCTTCAAATACAGTGCCTATATCATTTCAGGCAAAAGCCTCTATATGAAAAAACCCGCCGAAGCGGGTTTTTGATCTATCTTAACGCGATTGTATGACTCAATTGTTCGGTTTAAGCGGATAAGCATAGACGCCCAATAAAGCCATCGATTCGCTATCCGATTAAACGTCTAAGTAATCCAAAATCCCTTCAGCTGCCTGACGTCCTTCCCAAATTGCAGTTACAACCAAGTCAGAACCGCGCACCATGTCGCCGCCGGCAAAAATTTTAGGATTTGAGGTTTGAAATTTATATTCCTGCTGCTCTGCAGCCACGACACGGCCTGAACCATCCAGATTAATATTTGCGCCGCCAAACCAATCTGCAGGGCTGGTGCGGAAACCGAATGCCAGCAACACAGAATCTGCAGGCAGAATTTCTTCAGAACCCGGTACAGGCTCAGGGCTGCGGCGGCCGCGGCTATCCGGCTGGCCCAATTGTGTGGTCACGAATTTCACGCCGGTCACTTTGCCATTTTCACCGACAATTTCGATAGGCTGGCGGTTGAATTGGAATTCCACCCCTTCTTCACGCGCATTTTTAACTTCACGGCGTGAACCCGGCATATTTTCTTCATCACGGCGGTATGCACAGACAACGGACTCAGCACCTTGACGGAGCGAGGTACGGTTACAGTCCATCGCGGTATCACCGCCCCCCAAGACAATCACTTTTTTGCCTTCAACACTGATGTATTCCGCTGGATCTTTTTCCCAGCCTTGAGTACGGTTAACGTTGGCAATCAAGAAGTCCAGCGCATCAACTACGCCATCCAAATCTTCACCGGCAAAACCGCCTTTCATATAGGTATAGGTTCCCATGCCCATGAATACGGCATCATAGTCGGCAAGAAGCTGGTCGATGGTGACATCTGTACCGATTTCAGTATTTAAACGGAATTCAACCCCCATGCCTGAGAAAATCTCACGGCGGCGTTTCATCACATCTTTTTCCATTTTAAATTCTGGAATGCCGAAAGTCAGCAAACCGCCAATTTCAGGACGCTTATCAAATACAACCGGTTTTACACCATTACGCACTAAGATGTCAGCACAGCCTAAACCTGCAGGGCCTGCACCAATAATCGCGACTTTTTTGTCTGTCCATTTCACAGAAGACATATCCGGACGCCAGCCCAAGGCAAAGGCAGTATCGTTGATATATTTTTCTGCATTACCAATGGTCACTGCGCCAAAACCGTCATTTAAGGTACAAGCACCTTCACATAAACGGTCTTGCGGGCATACACGACCGCACACTTCAGGCAGCGTATTGGTTTGATGGCACAGTTCAGCCGCTTGAAAAATACGGCCTTCTGCAATCAGTTTTAACCAGTTTGGAATGTAGTTATGAACCGGGCATTTCCATTCACAGTACGGGTTGCCGCAGCCAAGGCAGCGGTGTGTCTGATTCGCTGCAATTTCCGCAGTAAACGGCTTATAAATTTCCACAAACTCAGCTTTGCGGACAGTGAGATCTTTTTTCTCTGGATCTTGGCGTGCTACATCCAAAAATTGAAAGTCATTATTTAGGCGCTCTGCCATGTCTCTCTCCGTGGGTAAGCATGGATAACTTCAACATCTTGTGTATAAGTTAAAAGTTATCCACACCTGCCTAATATTTGAGTCGTAGAATTATTGTGGATCAGCTTGAGTTGTTTTCAGCAAAGTCTGCAAATTCGCAGCTTTTGGTTTCACCAGCCAGAATTTACGGCCGTAGAAATCAAACTCATGGCGGATCTTATACGCCCAAGCACTACCTGTTTCTTTAATATGTTCATCTAAGATGCGGCACAAGAACTCTTTATGTTCTTCCATCGACTCTGTAGAAATACGGTTCAGCTC
>JASLHF010000167.1 GCA_030152275.1 Acinetobacter sp.
ATTAAATGAGCCAGTCATAGATCAGGCTAATTTGCTCAGCGCTGCGCAAAAACAGTCGATTAGCCAAAAAATTCTGAATGTGCATCAGTCCGGCAAAGCGCAAATCGGCATTATCATTGTTCCGACTACAGGACAGGAAGATATTTTTGATTTTGCCATGCGTGCAGCTGAGCAGTGGAAATTAGGTTCTGCCAAACAGGATAATGGACTGCTGATGGCAATTGCAGTCAATGACCGGCGTATACAGATTCTGTCCGGCTACGGTTTAGAAGGCGTATTGCCCGATGTTGTGCTGAGCCGTATTATCCGCAATGAAATCACCCCATACTTTAAACAAAACTTATATGCGCAGGGCATAAATGCCGGATTGGATGAGCTGATCCGCATTATAAATATGGATCCGGAAGTTGCTGCGCAGGCTGCTCAAGAGTTGAAAGAACGGCAGGCGCAGGCGCTGCATGAACAGCAAGCCAAAGAAAAAACCCTTTACACTGCTTTGATTATTTTGGTAGCTGGCATTATTGGTTCCTATGTGGTGGGTAACCGGCTTAGCGCAGCCACAGCTGCAGTTGCCGGCACTGTAGCGGGCCTAGTCAATGGTGCAGGTTTACTGACCAGCTTGCTGATTGGCGGCGGCATATTTTTTCTCTTAATTACTGCATTGGCGCAGTTGATATTTCAAGCCTTTCTTTCCGGTGGCGGGCGTGGCGGCGGTTCGGGCGGCGGATTTGGCGGCGGCGGAGGCTACAGCGGCGGCGGCGGTGGATTTGGCGGGGGAGGGGCATCAGGCTCATGGTGACAAAATCAGAAACAACAGAAATTTTAACGCAGCCAAAAACCGAAGAGCGGCTACGGCCCAGCTTACAGCGCTGGCTGAAGCATTTTTGCTATTTGCCAGCAGTGAAACGCTATTTCAATAAGCAGGATCTGCATGCAATAACCCAAGCGGTGGCCCAGGCTGAACAGGGCCACGCTGGTGAAATTCAAGTGGTGATTGAAGGGCATATTCCTGCGCATCAAGCTTATCAGCAAGATACCCGCGCCCGCGCGCATCAGCTGTTTGCTGAGCTGGGTGTATGGGATACAGAGCTGAACAGCGGTGTGCTGCTGTATCTGAACTTGTGCGAGCGAAAAGTGGAAATTGTTGCAGACCGCGGCATACATGGCGCAACAGTGCAAAATATCTGGAATGGTATTTGTGAGGCGGTGGTGGCTAAAATGCAGGCACAGCAGTACCGGCAGGCAGTCATTGCAGGAGTGGATCAGATCGGCGAAGTTCTCGCCGCTTACTATGCGCATGCGGAACAGGATGACAGTAATGAGCTGGGCAATGCCCCGATTATTTTGGGTTAAAAGCAAGTGAAATAACAGGGGAATAAGTGACACAAATTGTCACTTTAGTACACATAAATAAACATCATCTCCACAAAGATACAAAATAAATTTTTAAAGTGCTGTATTTTTTGCATTTTTAATTATAATAAAACTTGGCACGTTTAGTGCTAACTATAAAATAAGCGACTGCTTAATAATTACATTAAAAGACATTTGTGGAGAATGTTATGAAATCAGTTCAAAAGGGTTTTACTCTTATCGAATTAATGATCGTTGTTGCAATTATTGGTATTCTTGCTGCGATTGCGATTCCTCAATATCAAAATTATATTGCTAAATCACAAGTTAGTCGTGTAATGGGCGAATTGAGTTCTGTGAAAACAACGATCGAAACCTGTATTCTTGAAGGTAAAGAGAGCATTGTAAATACTCAAACAGCTTATGATGATTTAGGAGATGCTGATAAGCCTAAAGCATGTTTGTTGGGCGCAACAACATCTAATCTTCTTGGTGCTGACGCATCAGTTTCAGAAGAAGTATATACTGGCCTAACAGTGGGTTTACCAATTGCTAAGGGCGAAACTGGCTATGTATCTGGTCAATTTGGTAATTCAGCTGCTGCAACATTGAAACAATCAGTATTAACTTGGTCACGTGATGAAAATGGTTCATGGTCATGTGCGACTGGTGTAGAAGAGAAATTCGTACCAGCAGGCTGTACTTATGTTGAAGACTTGGCATATGCTGAATATCAAGCAGCTTCTACTACTACTGGCGGTGATACTCCAGCTTCATAATTAGCTTAAGGCTAAAAAGAACCCCTTTATAGGGGTTCTTTTTTATGTAATAAAAATGAAGAACCTTATCTATGATAAAAAAAATAATTCTGGTTGCTGTATTGCTTGGCATGGTGTTTTTTTATGGTGTTTATTCTACGTACGGCAATACGCCATTTCTAAGAAAAATTTATTTTACAGAAGCATGGTGGATCAAAAAAAATATTCATTGTCAGCAAGATGCGCCAGTTTTAAAAAATATTCTAGACAAAATCATAGCGGATTACGGCAGTCTTTCAAATCAAGCCGTTTATATAAAGAAGAATGGCGATATTGTGTCTTGTGTTAGCGGCACAGGCGTTGATGAAGAAACGCGTTTCCGTTATGCAAGCTTAACAAAAGTCATAACTGCAGCGCTTTTTTTAGAAAATGAAAAATTAGGGTTGCTGAACCGTAAAGATGATCTGCGGCAATATATTGAATTGGAGCATCCTGCTGATGCAAGAATGCAAAAGATTCAACTGTTTAATTTATTGACGCATACTTCAGGATTTGACCGTATACGAAGCAATGATCCCATTATTCAGGAAGGAAAATCTTGGTGTCCGAATCATTTGGATGTATTAAATGATATTCATTTGGATCATGCTCCAAACGCATTTTACAGTTATGACAACCGCAACTATTGCATTTTGGGTGCGGTTTTGGCAAAAAAAATCGGCCAGCCGTTTGAAATTATTGTTAATGATTATTTAGCACTTCATCATTTTAAGCACATAAAGTTCATTGATGGTCCATTTATGCCAGATGAGGTGAAGTACGATTTTCGTTTTGAAGAATATTATTTTCCTTCATATACTCGAAAATATGATTTTTATGCCATGCAGTCTGCTGCTGGTTTGTCTGGTTCAGCAAAAGATTATGCAAGGCTCATCCATTATTTTATAACTCAGAGGCAATTGCCATTAAACCAAACGGTTTTAAAAATACCGGATACTGCGAAAAAAGAATATTCCTTAAGTATTGGCTTGCAGCAAATGACCACACCAAAAGGTGAGTTGATCTCGTATCATTTTGGGGCGCTGCCTGCATCCAGAAGTTTGCTGATCATTCGTGAAAATGGTGATATTTTTGTTTGGACTGGCAGCGGTGTTCCTGAAGATAAAAAAAATACAGAGAGCGTATTGTTAAAATATATTTTGGAGCAGTTTTAGTTTATGGGTAAAAATGGGAATTAATTGACAAAATTTGTTGAATAATAAACTTGAAATTAATTCATCTTTTTGATTTTAATCATATATTTTATTGGCACGACATTTGCTTTCTTTTGGTTATTCTAGGGGGTGCAAAATGGTCAAAGGATTTACATTAATTGAATTGGTTATTGTGGTAGCTATTATTGGCATATTATCTGCGATAACAATTCCGCTGTATCAAAGAAATATTGCAAAAACACAAATTGTGGCTGCTGTGGCGGAATTAAATGGGGCAAAATCTCAATATGAATTGATCATAAACAATGGATCAACATCGGGAAGCAGCGCATTTACAGTACCGAATATGTTTTTTTCTGCAGATCAATCTAGTCTATGTGTCTATGAGGTTAATGAACCTGATAATCATGGGAATTCAGATCAGGCATTGGTTTGTAAATTTATTAATGCAGCATCTGTGCTAAAAGGGGAATCTGTATATTTAAATAGAAATAATGATGGAGTTTGGTCGTGTACGACCTCTACAGGCATAGATGACCAATTAAAACCTATAGAATGTCATTAAATTTAGATTTAAAATACCCCCCACGAAATTTATAAAAATACGAAGCTATGTCGAACCGAAATAATTTTTTTTTATCGCATTTATTTATCTCTATCTGTATTGGGTTAACTGTTATTGGGTTAATTTTTTTAGTCTGGTATCCAGCGCCTTTGGCAAAAGCGGTTGGTGTTACTCATATTTCTTTAATGTTGGTCGCTATAGATGTGATTTTAGGACCAATATTAGGTTTTATAGTATTTAAAGAAGGTAAAAAAACATTAAAGATGGATTTGGCTGTCATTATTGTATTGCAGCTTAGTGCGCTTTCATATGGTATATACAGTATTTATCAAGGCAGACCTGCGTGGCTGGTATTTCAAAATGACCATTTTGATCTTGTTCGTTTGAATGATGCAGTCACTGTTGAAAATGCTCAAAAAGCAAATTGGCTGCAGCCTCAATTTAAAGCAGTTAATTTAGGGAAAACATCTTCAGAAAAAAATAAATATATGCTTGAGGAGATGCAGTCAGGTGTACCAGCTTCCTACCGTATCGAACGCTATATGCCTATTGAGACATCCAAAGCGCAATTGCAGGCAAAAAAACGCGATTTGAAAGATTTGGAAAAATTTAATAAGCCTGCTGAAGTTGTGAATATAACTAAGAAATATCCTGCAGCTGCTGGCTGGATGCCCCTGCGTGTGATGACCGGCATAGATATGGTGGTATTAATTGATTCGAAAGGTGCTGTTATTAAGGTTGTGGATTTGAGGCCTTGGAAACTAAACTAAAATTTGCTCTAAACAAATAGAAAAACGCCAATTATGGCGTTTTTCTATTTCGGAGTTTAAGATTATATCTGACTCTGAATATAATTCTCAATACCCACAGTTTCAGCCAAATCCAGCTGCGTTGTTGTCCAATCCAACCATTCTTCTTCTTTCTCTAAAATTTCCTGAACCAAGTCGCGGGTCACATAGTCCAATTGCTCTTCAGCAAGCGCTATAGCTTTCTGAAGAGCTTCAATATTCTCTTTGACTTTACGTACATCACAGTTCAGCACTTCAACGGTATGCTGGCCGATATAGAGCTTGCCTAAATGCTGCAGATTTGGCAGGCCTTCTAAAAAA
>JASLHF010000160.1 GCA_030152275.1 Acinetobacter sp.
ACATTGCGGAACATACCGTTTTTGGTTTTACCCATTGCAGAACGTACGCCATCAACGATGACAACGTCACGCGGATTTAAAGTAGCCATTCACGTTGCTCCTTAACCGTAGAATTTTTTGTTGTTAGCAGCCATGTCACGCAACATTTGTGGCGCTTCATAAGCCTTACCTAAGTGTGCATATTTGTCACAAAGCGCAACATATTCAGCAACACCTGTTTGGTCGATGTAACGACATGGACCGCCACGGAATGGAGGGAAACCTACACCCATGATCATTGCCATATCTGCTTCAGAAGCAGTAGATACGATGTTATCTTCTAGGCAACGAACAGTCTCGTTACAGAACGCGAGCATCATACGGTCAATGATTTCTTGAGCATCAAACTCGTGTTTTTCAGTTGTCGCCATAGATGCAACAAGTTCGTACGCAGTTGGGTCAACCACTTTGGCTTTTTTACCTTTACGATCAAGTTCATACTTGTAGAAACCAACGTCATTTTTTTGACCAAGACGTTTGTTTTCGTACATGATTTCGATCGCGCCTTTATAATCAGGCTTCATACGGTCAGGGAAACCTTCCGCCATCACTTCTGCGCCGTGTACACCTGTATCGATACCAACAACATCGATTAAGTATGCAGGACCCATAGGCCAGCCGAATTTTTCCATCACTTTATCAACTTGCTGGAAGTCAGCACCGTCTTTCAGCAATAGGTCAAATGCGCCAAAGTAAGGGAACAGTACGCGGTTTACCAAGAAGCCCGGGCAGTCGTTCACAACGATTGGCGTTTTACCCATTTTCTGAGCAAGAACTACCGTGGTTGCAATCGCTTCAGCAGATGTTTTTTCACCGCGGATGACTTCAACCAACGGCATCATGTGCACTGGGTTAAAGAAGTGCATACCCACGAAGTTTTCAGGACGCTGCAGGTTTTCAGCCAAACGTGTGATTGAAATGGTTGAAGTGTTAGAAGCAATGATCGTGTTGTCACGGACATTCTTCTCAGTTTCAGCCAATACAATGCCTTTCACTTTCGGGTTTTCAGTCACGGCTTCAATCACGATATCCACTTCTTTAAACTCGTCATAGCTTAAAGTCGGACGGATACGCGCAAGGGTTTCACCCATTTTCGCTGCAGTCATTTTTTTGCGTTCAACTTGCTTGGTCAACAATTTGTTCGCTTCAGACATGCCTAACGCCAATTGCGGGTTACCAATGTCTTTCATGATGATTGGTGTGCCTTTGCTGGCCGCTTGGTAAGCAATACCGCCACCCATGATACCTGCGCCCAAAACAGCTGCTTGGTTAACAGGATGCGCACCTTTTTCATATTTTTTCGAAGTTTTCTTCACCACTTGATCATTGATGAATAAACCAATTAAGGCGCCTGCTTGCGGTGTAACAGCAGCTTTTGCAAACGTTTCTGCTTCAATTTTCAGAGCAGCATTGCGGTCTTGGCTAACGCCTGCTTGAAGTGAATCAAGAAGAAGTTTCGGCGCAGGGTATTGCGCAGGGTTTGCTTTCGCAAGAACCACGCCTTTAGAGGAGTTAAACGCCATCATCTGTTCAAGCATATCCAGCTTAACAGGGACTAATTTTTCCTGACGTTTTGCTTTCCAGTCTAAACGGCCGGCAATTGCCTGTTTCACCAAATCAATGGCTGCTGCCTGCAGCTGGTCTGGTGCAACTACAGCATCTACAGCGCCATCTTTAAGCGCTGCATCTGGACGTTTGTTGGCAGAAGTGGCAATCCACTCAACGGCATTATCAATACCGATTAAACGGCTTAAACGCACGGTGCCGCCGAAGCCCGGGATAATGCCCAGTTTAACTTCAGGCAAGCCGACAGTAGCGGTTTGCGACATAACGCGGTAGTCGCAGACTAGGCACATTTCGAAGCCGCCGCCCAATGCAATACCATTGATCGCAGCAACTTTAGGAATGTCTAAATCTTCAAATGAATTGAAAATCTCATGAACAGGCAATGCCCATTCCACAATGGCTTTTTCGCCTTGCGCAAAGTTTTCACCAAATTCAGTGATGTCAGCGCCAACGATAAACGTTGATTTGCCTGAAGTAACGATTAAGCCTTTGATGTCGCCATTTGCTTTCACCGCATCAATTGCTGCTTTAAAATCTTCAATGGTTGCGCGGTTAAATTTGTTGACCGACTCACCTTGTAAGTCAAAGCGGAATTCTGCAATTCCGTCCGATAGCATTTGGACGGTAATGGCATTGCCAGCGTGGATCATGCCTGATCTCCTTTATTTTGGAGGACTTCTAAGTTGATGTTTTGAAGCGTATGCGCATGTCCCGCGCATACAGATGCCTCGCTAATCTTACGATAACTATATCCAAAAAGAACATAACAAGTTGTATCAAGCCGTGACGCAAGGGTCATCAATTTTTTGCGCGCTTAAAGGGCTAACCGCTTGCTCTGAAAGGTTCTTGATTTGACTATACCTGAAGAAACTTTTGTTTCATTTGATATTTTTAAATTTTTTAGATCATTTTATAGGATGCATTGGTCTAATTTTTACGCTATTTGATTTGTGTGTTTTACGGCAGAAAGGTCAATTGATGTATAGGTTGACGCGTTTTTCTGAACGGTGCGTGCTGCGCTGGTATTTTTTTGCCGCAGCGGTAGAGGCCTGGCGCTGCTGCCGGTATGTTTGTGCAATATTGTGCAAAACGAGCGGCGCGCCGGAACGCATTTTTACGGTTTTTATGTATAGAATGGGAGCAATGAAGGGGGAAATTGCATGCAGACGTTTCGTTCAAAAATAGATTGGTGGGTGTGGGGATTTGTGACTGCAATGACTGGGCTTTTGGGGCAGCTGCTGTTAAATATGCTGGCCAAAGGCACGCTGCTGCATTATTTGCTGTTTGCTGCAGTGTATGGTGTGACGATTTTACTGCTGTGGTGGCCATTGCTGAATACGCGCTATAGCATTGAGGCCGGTCAGCTGACGGTAAAATGTATGTTTTTAACATGGCGCATTGCATGTTCGGATATTGTCAGCATTCAAGCGACAGAGCAGTCAGACGCCGCGCCTGCGCTGTCGTGGCAGCGTTTGCGCATTGACTATATGAAAAATGGAAAACCGGCATTTATTCTGCTGTCGCCGCGCAATGCTGAGGCCTTTCAGGCGGCTTTAAACGGGGCTTGAGGCAATCCGCAGCGCGCCATGTTGGACATCCAAATGCAGTTCGCGCTGCTGAGGATGCGTTAAGAAATACAGCGCCAGTACGGGTTCCAGTTCGGTGCGCATTTTTCGGGCCAAATGGCGCGCGCCGTAGCGAATATCATGGCCCTGGTAAAAATGCGCTTTGGCTGCATGGCTTAAGCTGACGCTGCGCTGTTGATGGCGCAGGCGCAAATTGAGCTTTTCCAGCTCGATTTCGACCAGCTGCGGCAGGGCATCATCCTGTACCGGCGCATAATGCAGCGTGCGGTCAATGCGGTTTAAAAATTCCGGATCAAACTTACGCTGCAGGACTTTATCAATGATGCGCTCAGCCGGTACGCGCTTTAAACACAGGGTCTGTATTTTGCGCGGCAAAAGATTCAATTTGTCTAAATACTGCTGCGTGGCCTGCGCCCCGGCATTGCTGGTCATAAAGATCATGCAGTTTCTAAAATCGATGGTTTTGGTTCCGGCAGTCAGGGTGAGGCGGCCGGTATCCAGCACATTCATCAGGCCTCTGATGACTTCGGCAGAGGCTTTTTCCAGCTCATCAAACAGCATAATGCCGGGCCGGGTATGGCTGCCGGCAATGGCATTTTCATCAAACAGGCTGTGGCCTTCTTTGGAGCCGACATAGCCGGGAGGCGCGCCGGTCAGGGCTGCGGCGTAATGCTCTTGCGCCAGCGTGTTCATATCGATGCGGCAAAAAGCGTCTGGACGTCCGTAAATGGCTTCTGCAATTAAGCGCACCGTTTCGGTTTTGCCCACGCCGGTCGGGCCCAGCATGAGGGTCACGGACAGCGGGCGTTCTGGACTGGAAAAGTCAGCCTTGACCACATGCAGCATTTTTTCAATTTCATGCAGCGCATCTTCCTGTCCTATAATCCGCGCGCGCAGGCGCTGCATTACCGCTGCCGGTTCAAAATGAAAACGCGGCTGGCCTATCAGGCGGTCTTTGTCAGAAACATTGCGGCTGGGCGGCTCCGGCTGCACAGCATGAATAGCAGAATGGGCTGCGGTCATTCCATGAAATCCTCAGGTCAGTCAGGCTTTGAGCATAGCAAACTTCGGTTTTGCAACTGATAGTTTTTAGCAATTACATGATTGTTAAATCTTTTGTACATGAGCGGACTGGCGCGCGCATTTACAGTTTAAACGGGCTGGGCGCTGTAACCAGCTAAAACGGCGCTTTCAGCTAGAAACCTCTGCAGATCGGGGCTGTTATAGTCCAATCGGCGGCGCACGTTAAAGGCCTGCCTATCTTGTGGCGCAGTGCTTAGTTTTAACATGTGGCGCGGGCTGCGATGCTATGGTCGGTAATAATGCATATATTGAAAAAGCCCGCAGACGCCATCACATAGGTTTAGACAGCGCTTTAAGGCGCCGCGGCGCAATGCATCCAGATGCAATTGATCAACAATTCCAAGATAGCAGGCAGTATGTGAACGAAAACGCGCGTGAAAACATTCAAAAAATTCTGGCCAATATGACCACATTGCCGGGCGTTTACCGCATGCTGGGTAAGGACGGCGAGCTGCTGTATGTCGGCAAGGCCAAAAATCTGAAAAACCGCGTATCCAGCTATTTTGTTAAAACGATTGAGCATCCGAAAACCCAAGCGCTGGTGGCACGCATTTATGATATTGAAACCTTAGTCGTACGTTCAGAAACCGAAGCGCTGCTGCTGGAACAAAACCTGATTAAGCTCCACCGCCCGCCATACAACATCATGCTGCGCGACGATAAATCTTATGTGTATATTTTTATTTCAGCAGATAAGCCTTATCCTCGCATTGCCAGCGGGCGCGGCAAAGGCAAGCATCAGACCGGTAAATTTTTTGGCCCTTATCCCAGCGCATATAACGCGCGCGATACTTTGGTGGTGCTGCAAAAGTTATTTAATGTGCGCCAGTGTGAAAACAGCTACTTTTCCCAGCGCAAGCGCCCGTGCTTGCAATATCAGATTAAGCGCTGTTCCGCGCCTTGCGTGGGGCTGATTTCGCCAGAAGATTATCAAGAAGATGTTCATAATTCGATGCGCTTTTTGCAAGGCGATACGAAAGAGCTGAATCAGGAGCTGATCGCTAAAATGGAGGCTGCAGCCGAAGCGCTAGAATTTGAAAAGGCGGTGTTTTACCGTGACCGCATGGCGCTGCTGCGCGATGTGCAGTCGCAGCAGGCGATTTATAAAATTAAAGGCGAAGCGGATATTATTGCGATTGCTTATCATGCAGGCGTAACGTGTGTGCAGATTATGCATGTGCGCAACGGCAAAATGCTGGGCGGCAAAAGCTATTTTCCCGACATGCTGGGCGATGACTTGGCGCAAATGCTGTCGGACTTTATCGCTAACTTTTATTTCCAAGTGGCGGATGAAATTCCGGCTGAACTCATTGTCAATGTCGATCCGGCCAACCGCAAAGAGCTGGAACAGGCGCTGCAGCAGCATTTTGAGAAAAAAATTCAAATTAAGCCCAATGTGCGTGAAACCCGCGCCGAATGGCTGGAGCTGGCGCAAATGAATGTGCAGCACGCCATAAGAGGCAAGCTGGCCAATCATTTTGAACTCAATGAACGTTTCCATCAGCTGGAGCAGGTGGCTGGACGTCCGATAGACAGTATTGAATGCTTTGATATCTCGCATACCATGGGGGAGGCGACCATTGCTTCTTGTGTGGTGTTTGATTCGGGCGGCGCGCGCAAACGCGATTACCGGCAGTTTGCGATTAATGATATTATTGAAGGCGATGACTATGCTGCGATGCGTCAGGCGCTGACCCGGCGCTATAAAAAGCATATGCTGCCGGACTTGCTGCTGATTGACGGCGGCAAAGGCCAGCTCCATATGGCGATGGAGGTCATGCAGGAGCTGGGTCTGGACGCTTTTATGGTAGCCGTATCTAAAGGGGAAGGGCGTAAGCCGGGGCTGGAAACGCTGCACTTTACCGATGGCGAAAAAATTCAGCTGCCGGAAGATCATAAAGCGCTGCATTTAATTCAGCAGGTGCGTGATGAAGCGCACCGTTTTGCCATTACCAAACACCGCGCCAAACGCGATAAAAAACGCGGCTCATCGGTGCTGGAAGTGATTCCCGGTTTGGGGCCAAAGCGCCGGCGCGATTTGCTGACCCATTTTGGCGGTATACAGGGGGTGCTGAAAGCTTCGGAAAATGATCTGAAGCTGGTGCCGGGTTTGGGTGAGGTTATGGCGCGCACCATTTATAAAGTGCTGCATGAATAGTCAGAACAGCATCAGCAAAGTCCACTCCAATTTGCATAAATGCTCATTGACCCAGCGGTCATTGATCATTCACATCAATGCTGTTTTATTCAATGATATAGACTGTATCTAAATTGCAGGGATAAGCATGTCATTACAAGCGCTGTATCGCCAGATTGAGCAAAATGGATGGGTGGATGTGCCGCAAGGCTGGCTTCAGGGCAGAACGGTTTACGGCGGCGTAGTGGCTGCTATGCTGATGCATAAAGCCATCAGCCTAATCAATAATCCAGCCCAAGGCTTGCTGAATGCCAGCGTGACCTTTGTTGGACCAGTCCAGCAGGCCCGAGCGCAGCTGACTGCAGAAATTTTGCGGCAAGGCAAATCTGTGACCACGGTTGAAGTGCGTTTATGGCAGGATGGCGCGGTGCAGAGCATCTTACTGGCCAGCTTTGGCGTGGCGCGCGCATCAGAAATTCAGGTCAGTCAGGAAAAAATTGCGCCGGATTATCCGCAGCCCGAGCTGCTGCAGATTGCGCAGCATCACCCGCTGGCGCCCGAGTGTTTTAAGCAAATGCAAATGATTTGGGCGGAAGGGCAGTATCCGTGCACCGGCAGCGCCCAGCCAGATTTTGGCGGCTGGTTCCGTTTTGATCCGGCCTTGCATGAGAATCGGGAAATGACGTCAGCTGATCTCATGGCGGCCTTTGATATGTGGCCGCCCGGTGTGCTGCCGATGTATAAAACGATGGCGCCGGCCAGTTCGCTGACGTGGAATTTAACCTGTATCCATCCGCTGCAGAATATGACTCATGACTGGCTCAAATTTCAGGTCTATACTGACTTTGCCGGGCAGGGTTACGCAACGGAAAGCGCGCATCTTTGGGATGCCGAAGGCCGGCTGATTGCGCTTTCGCGCCAAACAGTCGCTGTGTTTGCCTAGTGACACCATAGGCCATTTCGTATAAAGTGAGCTGTATTAACGAAGGGTAAATCCTCAGCGTTGTGCAATTGCATCGTGCATGAAGGGGAAACATTGGCGGTGTCTATGACTGCAGGTCGAATCCTGAATATTCCAAATATTTTAACTTTAGCGCGCATCGCTTTAATTCCAGTTTTTTTAGTGGTGGCCTATTGGCCGCCAGCTATGGGCGTTGAAGGGCATCATGCCAGCATGAGCCGGCATATGCTGTTGACTGGTATTTTTGTGGTTGCCGCGGTCACAGACTGGTTTGACGGCTATTTGGCCCGTACACTCAATCAAACTTCTGCTTTTGGGCGTTTTTTAGACCCCGTGGCGGATAAGCTCATGGTGGCGGCTGCGTTGATTGTATTGGTGCAGTGGCAGCCCAGTATTTCGATGGCCTTTGCCGCCATTGTGATTATTTCACGTGAAATTACCGTTTCGGCTTTGCGTGAATGGATGGCGGAGCTCGGCGCGCGCACCAGTGTTGCTGTGTCGACTGTGGGTAAATATAAAACCGCATTTCAGATGATCGCGATTTCAGTCTTTTTGCTGAATTGGCAGCCGCTTGAGATGCTGGGTTATGGGCTGCTTTATACAGCGGTGATTTTAACCCTGTGGTCGATGTTTATTTATTTGAAAGCCGCTTGGCCGTATTTAAAACAGCCTTAATCACGCCTGATTTAAAAAGCTCCCTTCGCGGAGCTTTTTTTATGCGGTATTTTTTTGCAGCTGTGTCTTGAGCTGCCGTTTTGAATGTAGCAAAAATGTTTTGCCGGCATGCGGTTTAAGCTCTGCCCTATGTTGCCCTGCCACAGCCTCATTCAAAATATAACAGGCGCTTGGAAAAGCAGTGACGGCTGCATGAAATCTGCAACCAAAAAAATTCCCAGCCTTTGGGGGAAGACTGGGAAGAAATCGGGGATATTTATCGTTATCTGAAGATGTTTACATCTCCTTGAAACTGATTATAGGAATTCTAAAAATTAAGTTCATGCAGGTTCTTGTATTGTAATGTTGCGTTTTAGTGAGAAATGTATCACACATTTACATTTTCGTAATTTGATACAAATCCATGTGAAAATCTTAGTTTTAAAAGTGGAAATTTTGTCTGTAATCTGCACACACCTTAAGCTTTTCATTGCTTTAAATATAACTTGGCGGTTTAAACGGGTGCAATGCACGTCCATTTGGGCTAGAGCCGCATCTGAATTGCAGTTACATTGGCGCTAAACTTTGTTTACACAATAACCGCTAAAAAAATGAGGGGATATCGTTTTTAGGCCAAAATAAAGACGGCCATTTATTTTGAAGGAGAGATCTGGCGAGGCATATTGTTTTTGTATCGGAAAATACAAGAGCCCTTGAGATGTAGGAATAAGGTTTGAAGGCAAGCGTTTTAAAAAAAAATCCTCATAATGGCGGGAAAGTCTATGAGGACTTCATCTTGCATTTTTCATTATTTGAGCCATGCTTCCTAAAATAAAAAGGGAATCCTGAGTGGATTCCCTATATGGTCATTAAAACGATGCGCTTCGCTGGTCTTTTGTTATTTTAGAACTATACAAAAAAGAATCCCCAACTTAGGGGGATTCTTCTCAATTAAAGCCTACGCACATCTTCAATGTTTGTCTTGCGCAAGGGCGGAGCAGTGTTTCTTAAAATAAAAAGGGAACCTTGAATGAGTTCCCTTTTTGACAATTAAAACTACGCGCTTCGCTTGTCTTGCAGAAAAATAAGGCGATATAAAAAAAGAATCTCCAAATGGATGGAGATTCTTTTCAATTAAAGCCTACGCACATCTTCGATGTTTATCTTGCGCAAGGGCGGAGTAGTACTTCTTAAAATAAAAAAGGAACCCTGAATGAGTTCCCTTTTTGACAATTAAAACGATGCGCTTCGCTTGTCTTGCAGAAAAATAAGGCAGCGCCTTATTTTTCTTCAGGCTTTAGCCCTTCGGCTTTTTCCAAAGATTCATCATTGCTGAAGAATTTTTCGCGCTGTTCTTCAAGGAACTTTTTCGCATCGGCTTCAAACACGTTTAAACGTTTCTCATTGATCAACGTGGTTTGGTGTTTTAACCATTCTTGCCAAGCTTGTTTTGACACGGTATCAAACAATTCTTGTCCCTTTGCACCCGGGAATGGCGCAAAGTCTAAACCTTCCATTTCAGCCTGATATTTACGGCAAAATACTTGTCGAGACATATCAATACTCCATTTAACTTGAACCGTTATGCGTAAAGTTTTTCTAAACGCGCGTGCGCGCGTTCAATTGCAGCTTTAACTTGAGCAGGTGCAGTACCGCCAATGTGGTTACGGGCATTGACTGATGCTTCAAGGGTTAATGCTTTTTCAAACACGTCGGCTTGAATCAAGTCAGAGAACTGCTGCAATTGCTCAAGCGTCAATTCAGACAAGTCTTTGCCTTCTTGAACGCCCAGTGCAACGGCTTTACCCACAATCTCATGCGCATCACGGAAAGCAACACCATTTTTCACGAGGTAGTCAGCAAGGTCAGTTGCTGTTGAGAAGCCGCGAAGCGCTGCTTCACGCATGATTTCAATGTTGGGTACCAATGCAGGGATCATGTCCGCAAATGCCATCAATGAACCGCGAACGGTATCAATCGCATCAAATAACGGCTCTTTGTCTTCTTGGTTGTCTTTGTTGTACGCCAAAGGTTGACCTTTCATCAGGGTCAATAGGCTCATCAAGTCGCCATAGACACGGCCAGTTTTACCGCGGATTAACTCAGGAACATCTGGGTTTTTCTTTTGCGGCATGATTGAAGAGCCGGTACAGAAACGGTCTGGAATGTTCACGAATTTGAACTGAGCAGATGTCCATAGAATCATTTCTTCAGACATACGTGACAAATGCATCATGATTAACGATGCTGCTGCGTTGAATTCAATGCCGAAGTCACGGTCAGATACCGCATCCAGTGAGTTTTCCGCAACCGCTTCAAAGCCCAATAACTCAGCAGTAAATGCGCGGTCGATTGGATAAGTTGTCCCTGCAAGCGCAGCAGAACCTAAAGGCATGCGGTTTGTGCGTTTACGGCAGTCAATTAAACGCTCAGAGTCACGTACCAGCATTTCAAACCACGCCATTAAATGGTGACCAAAAGTCACTGGCTGTGCAGTTTGTAAATGAGTGAAGCCCGGCATAATGGTATTGGTATTTTTGGCCGCTAAGCCCAAAATGCCTTTTTGTAATTTTTGCAATAATTCTAAAATCGCATCAATTTCATCACGGACATATAAACGGATATCGGTTGCCACTTGGTCATTACGGCTGCGGCCTGTGTGCAGTTTTTTACCGGTAATGCCGATACGCTGGGTCAAACGCGACTCAATGTTCATGTGCACATCTTCAAGGTCAATGCGCCATTCGAAGTTACCCGCTTCAATTTCAGCTTTGATGGTGTTTAAACCATTGATGATATCGTCACGTTCTTGGTTGGTTAACACGCCAACTTTTGCCAGCATGGTTGCATGTGCAATTGAACCTGCAATATCTTGTTTATAAAAGCGTTGGTCAAATTGTACAGATGCTGTAAATTCAGCAACAAAAGCGTCAGTTGCTTCAGAAAAACGGCCGCCCCACATGCCCGAAGTTTGGGCTTGTGACGGATTTGAGGAATTAGAAGATGTGGTCATGTCGGCTCAATAGAATAAAAAGCAGTAGAACTGTACACGAGTATAGCAAATTCAAACCGCATTGCCGAAGTGCAAGCACATCAATCTTTGATCTTCAGTGAGGCTGTATGCGCCATTCTTTTTTCTCATTTCAGACCGGACGCTGGCATTATTTGCTGGAACTGTTTACTGCCGGCAATATTTTGGCCATGGTGCTGGCGCTGGCTCAAGCGCAGTCGTGGCAAAATTTAACGCCGGCTAATTTGATGCAGCATATACTGTTTATCAATTGGGTGCTGCTGTCTTTTGCAGCAGTTACAGAATATTTTGAACAGCGCCTATCGCCGCTGGGCCTGAAATTTACCATGATTCTGGGTTTTTTGCTGCTGCAGTGCATTGTGCTGGTGACGACTATTGGCTTGAATATATTGATGTATTTTGGCCAAAGCTTCAGTTTTTCCGGGTTTAGCGCTGCGCAAGCCTTTGAGCGTGCGGGATTGAACTTAAGTTTTGGCATGCTGTTGGGCGCATTTTGTTTCCGCTATCTTTATTTGCGCGAACAGTGGAACCGCAAGCAGAACAGTGAGCTGAACGCGCGCATTCAGGCCATGCAGGCGCGTATTCATCCGCATTTTTTATTCAACAGCTTAAACAGTGCCATCAGCCTGATCAGTATCGACCCGAATAAAGCCGAAGACATGCTGCTGAATTTATCGCGTCTGTTCCGCGCCAGCTTTCAGGAGCTGAAGCTGGTTAGCCTGCAGGAAGAAATTGAACTGTGCAGGCAATATCTGGCTATTGAGCAAATCCGGCTGGGTGAACGGCTGAACATTGAATGGAAGCTGGTGAATCCTGAACTCTATCCGCGTGTACAAATTCCATTACTAACTTTACAACCTTTAGCAGAAAATAGTATTTTTCATGGAGTTGAAAAAATTCTAACAAAGAGTACGATAAGCATATTGATCGAAATATTGCAAAATCAAGTCAATATCGTCATTACCAACCCGTATGCACAGGATAAAATAACATTACGTCAAGGACATGGTATTGCAGTGGAAAATGTGAAACAGCGGTTAAAGGCATATTATGGCCCCTCAGTTTCTTTTCAGGCTTTTGCGGGAAATGGCATGTTTACAACCGTTGTGCAATACCGATATAAGTAAAACAGCACAGCTAACCAATAAAAAAAATGATGTTAGCTGGGGAAGGAGGATAAATGGACATCCTGATCTGTGATGATGAGCCTCTTGCATTAGAGCGTTTATCACGCTTGGTTAGCCAATTGGGGCATCATGTGTCAGGCAAAGCAACGCATGGGCAGCAGGCCATTGAAATGGCTCAGAGCCTAGAACCGGATGTTGTTCTGCTGGATATACAAATGCCGGAAATGGACGGGCTGACCTGCGCAAATTATTTGCGCCAATTGGACCCGATGCCTGCTATTATTTTTTGTACCGCCTATGATCATCATGCATTGGATGCATTTAAATCAAACGCAGAAGGATATTTGCTCAAGCCCGTAATGCAGCAGGAACTGCAGCAGGTTTTAGATCATCTAATAAAACTAACCCAAGCTCAAATGAGCTGTTTAAAACAAAAAGAAATTATGGACGAACTCAAAATCAGCCGCCATCAGATTGCGGCCAAAACCTATCGCGGTGTGGAATTGGTGCCTGTGGAAAATGTGTATTATTTTCTCGCTGACCAAAAATATGTCACAGTGCGCCATAAAAACGGCAGCGTGCTGATTGATGAAACCTTAAAAGACTTGGAAAATGAATTTGGTGACCAGTTTATCCGCATTCACCGCAATGCGCTGGTGGCGGTCAGCTATTTGGATGGACTGGAAGTAGTGAGTTCCGGCCAGTATCAGGTGCGCTGCCGCGAGCTGGAAGAACGTTTAGCGGTCAGCCGCCGGCATTTGCCGAATTTACGTGAACGGATTCAAAAATTATAAGCCGGCATATCCTGAAAAGCGCCGGCAGCCATGTAAATTTGCTTGCATTTTCAGACCAGCAAGATAAGTTTAGAATAATGTTTATTCTTACAGCTGTTTTATAATTTATGAAGACCCTGAAAATTGCAACCCGACAAAGCCCGCTGGCCCTGTGGCAGGCAGAGCATATTAAGGCCCGCCTAGAAGCGCTGCATTCGGATTTAACTGTTGAATTGGTCACTTTTGTCACTCAAGGTGACAAAATTCTGGATACCCCATTGGCCAAAATTGGCGGTAAAGGGTTATTTGTAAAAGAATTAGAAGCAGCGCTTTTGGATGGCCGCGCAGATCTTGCTGTGCATTCTATGAAAGATGTACCAATGGCGCTTCCTGAAGGGCTGGCGCTGGCAGTGATTTGTGAGCGTGAAGATCCTTTGGACGCTTTTGTTTCCAATATTTATGCGCATTTTGATATGCTGCCGCAAGGCGCTAAAGTCGGCACATCCAGCTTGCGCCGTAAATGTCAGATTTTAAAACAGCGCCCGGATTTAGAAATTATCGACTTGCGCGGCAATGTTGGCACGCGTCTGTCTAAACTGGATGCGGGCAATTATGACGCCATTATTTTGGCCAGCGCAGGCTTAAAGCGTTTAGGCTTAGCCGAGCGCATCCGTCATAGCCTTCAGCCAGAAGTCAGTTTGCCTGCGGTCGGTCAAGGCGCGCTCGGTCTGGAATGCCGGTCAACAGATCAAGCTGTTTTAGATTTAATCTTGCCTTTAATGCATGCAGAAACGAATGCCTGTGTCCGTGCGGAACGCGCATTTAACGCATATTTGGAAGGCGGCTGCCAGGTACCGATTGCCGGTTATGCCACTTTGCAAAATGGTCAAATTCATCTGGAAGGCCGCGTGGGCAGCGTAGATGGGCAAACTTTGCTGAAAGCGCAGCAAATAGGTACTGCAGCGCAGGCAGAACAATTAGGTGTTGCACTGGCTCAAGATCTGCTGGCGCAAGGTGCTGGTGACATTCTCAAAGCGCTGTACTAAATGCTGTTTTTAAATACCCGTCCAGCAGACCGGGCCGCAGCGCTGACCCAAGGCCTGCAGGCGCATCAGATCGACGTGCTGGAACTGCCGCTGCTGGAACTGCAGGCGGCGCCTTGGACTGCAGCGCTGGCTGAGCAAGTGCGCCAGCTGCCGCAGGCGGATGTGATTGTTGCCGTTAGCCCCTCAGCGGTGCATTACGGCATGGCTGCCGCGCAGCGGGCAGGTGTGCTGTTAGGCCACTTGCAGCATACGCAGTGGATTGCTGTAGGAGAAGCTACTGCTCAGGCATTGCAGGAATACGGCATCAGCAGCCATGTTCCGCAAATTGAAACCTCTGAGGGCATGCTGCGCCTGCCGCTGCTGCAGCATTTGAACTGCGGCGCGGCAGTTGCCTTTTGGCGTGGTCTAGGCGGGCGCCAGTTTATGATGGATACGCTTTCAGCGCAGGGAATTCAGGTGATGAACCTGATTTTATATCACCGAAGCTGTCCAGCACAGGCCTGGGATATCTTTGCACACAATATCGCACGCCTGCAGCAGGCTGCGCCTCGCTGTTTGCTGGTGACCAGTGAGGCCGGCTGGAACAATTGGCTGGCGCTTACTGCGCAACATATAGAATTGCTGCAGGATACAGCCTGCTTGACGCTGGGAGAGCGTTTGCGGGATGTTTTGTCGCATTACCGCCATCAGCATGCATTAAACTATTCCATTCATGTGCTGAACGATCTGCGTTTAGACTCCATTTTGAAACAGATTGCCGCAGTGCAAGGACATTCATGAAAAAGCTGCTCGTTGTTTTACTGGTGATATGTATTTTATGGATCGCAAAGCTAAGCTTTGATCTGCATCAGCTAAGCGCTGGGCAAGCGGCTTTAGAAGCGCAGCAAAATGGCCTGCAGCAGAGCAATGCGTCCCTAAATGATCAGCTGGCAGCCCTGAACCGCCGCCTCAGCGCAGATGGCCAGCAAAACAGCAGTCAGCAAAATCCGGAAGCGCATGCGCAAATCATACAGCCGGCGCAAATTATACAGCCCGCCGTGCTGATTGGTCAGCAGCTGGATTTGGTGGAATTTGCGCTGCATCAGCAGCAGTACTCTTTGGCTTTAGACAAGTTGACTCAGCTTGATCATCAGCTGGAACAGTATCCGCTGTCGCCTGCATTAAAGGCCAGTCTGCATCAGGCTGCGGATAAGGACCGCCAGATGCTGAAGCAGTTTATTAATGCCAATACTGAGCAGCAAAATAAAATCAAAGCGGTGCTGGATCAAATTGATCAGAGCCTTGCTGCAGAAATTAAATCGCAATATACGCATCCAGTGCCGCCGGCGGATAAATCTTTTTGGCAGCGCTGGATTCAAATTGAATCTGTACAGCAGCCGAATGCCGTATTAATGCACCGCACCATTATTTTAAAAGAGGCGCAATTGCGTTTGCTGCTGGCGCAGCAGCTGCTGCAAAAAGGCCAATATATTGCCTTTCAGCAAGAATTAACGTTGGTTCTGCAAACCTTAAAACAGCTGCCGGACGCAAAATCGCAAGCGATTATGCAGCGCTTGCATGATTTGAAAAAAATACCGGCGCCTGCAGTGCCTGTTTTAAATACGCGCGCTTTAATTGGGTAAATGCAGATGAAACATATTTTATTGGCATATCTATTGATCAGTTTACTGGCTGCAGCATTATTCAGTGTGCTGAGTTATGGCTATGGTGCTGGTTATGTCTATTTATACTGGCGCGAATGGCAAATACAGACCAATCTTTGGCTCTTTATTATTTTACTCGCTCTGTTAAGTTTATGCGGACAGCTGGGTTGGCTGGCGCTAAAACGTTATTTAAGCCGTGAACAGCGTAAACGAGAGAACGTATTCAGTTTTAACCGGCTGCATCCTTATGAACAGCTGGCGGTCATTTGGCTGCTGAATGCGGCGCAGGATCAGCGCCAGTTTATTCAGCAGGCATTTTTAGAATCCGGTTTACTCAAAGGGATTATGGACGCGCGCCTGTATTGGATGAATCAGCAGAATGAACAGGCGCTGAACGCATTAAATCAAACTAGCCCAATGGCATTTGAATTGGCGGAGCTGCAGCGTATTGAAGTGTATTTGTCTGAGCAGGATGGTCAAAAAGCCTTGACGCATTTGGAGTTTCTAAATCAGCACGAACTTTCGCCATGGTTAAAACAAGTTAAAACCGCCTACGAACAGCGGATTAATGGGCTGTGGGGGCAATTTGCAGCACAATTTCCATGGCTTTATCTACGCGCCACCAAATATGGCCATTTGGATGAAGAGGCTAAACAGGCTTGGCAGGAACATTTGCTGGCTGTTTTCGATCAGGCGGATGCAGAAGGCCTGCAGCTGCTTAAAGCGCGCTATGAAGCGCTAGGAGAGCAAATTTACAGCCGCAGCTTTAAGATTAAAACGCTGTGGCTGAAGCTCCTGTCACGAATGCCTGAAATGAGTGAGGCTCATGAACAGCTGACCTTGCACTTGCTGGCGGAACAATTTAATCAGGAAGTTTTTTATTTGTGGTTTCAGCAGCAGCTGCTGAAACAGAATCCAGATTATATTCAAATTGAACAGCGCATTAATGCATGGGAAGCGCAATATCCTGCGTTGCCGGTTTTCAGTTTTGCCAAATGGCATATTTATGAAGCGACAGGGCGTTTTGCTGAAGCGCAAAATTTACTACAGCTTTATCCGGATGATGTGCTGATGAGTTATTTAAGAGTGAAATCGAATTTGGCTGGACAGGAAGAATTGATTAAACAGTTAAATTTAATTTTTGAAAATAATGCAAATTTTGTAGAAATTAAAATATAAGACGATAAAAACATCTGTCAGAAAATCAAAGGATAAATTAGATGAATGAGTTAATACACTGTCCGGTGGTCTATGATCAAAAAGTTGCATGGGGGATATGGATGCATTTGATCATGTCAATAATACGGTATATTACCGTTATATCGAAAATGCTCGGATTGCTTATTTTGATAAATTAAATATCTTTGCCGAAAATATATTGACTGTAGTTGCTTCAAGCCAATGCCGTTATTTAAGCTCGGTTTTATATCCTGACCAATTAAAAATAGGCGCAAAAGTAGAAGAATTGCGAAATAGCGCTATCCGTATGCATTATACGCTGTGGAGTGAAACACAGCAGAAAACTGTGGCGCAGGGGGAATGTGTTATTGTTTGTCTGGATAAAATAAATATGCAGAAAACGCTTATACCTCAAATTATCCGAAATAAAATTCAAATGCTGGAAAAAGATGCAGGGAATGAAATATTAATTTAATCTTAAAATACTATTCTTTAAAATGTGTAATTTTGTTTTAATGGTCATATTTAGATTGATTAATAAAAATAAAATAAATAAGATAGCAGTGTTTAAAAAACAAAATAATAGAATATATTTTAAGGAGTCTTAACTGTGCCTGATATTAGTAACCTATCTGTAGAAGAGCTGAAAAAACTGCAAGTTGAAGCTGAAGCATTAATTGCATCTAAAAAAGATCAAGCGGTCGAAGATGCATATAATCAAATTTTAGCGATTGCAGAATCTGTTGGTTTGAGCATTGATCAAATTTTAGAATTTGGCGCAAGCAAACGTAAAAAAACAGCGCGCAAATCTGTAGAACCGCGCTACCGCAGCAAATCAAATCCGAGCGACACTTGGACTGGCCGCGGCAAACAGCCTCGCTGGCTGGTGGCAGAGCTGGAAAAAGGCGCAAAATTAGAGAGCTTTTTGATCTAATGCAGCGTCATTGTCCTGTCATGTAGACAGGCTAAGCTAAAAAAACCAAGCGATAGTGCTTGGTTTTTTTATATCTATGAATTGGCGGCGCTGAAAAAGTATGCATAATGTGGTGATAAAAGAAATAGATTACACGGAAGAAAAATTGAATAAGTTGGTTGGGGCGGGATGAGCGATAAGCCAAAACAGATTCGATGGCTGATATTTGCGGTTATCAGTTTTTTTATTTTTGTCATGCTGCAAATTCCGGCAGCATGGCTGATTTCAAAATTTTATAAAAACAATCAAACTCTGCATAACGTCAGCGGCAATATCTGGCAGGGTCAAGCGGATTGGAGTCAAGGACAGCTGCGCGGCTCTTTAAGCTGGAAAACCCGCCCGTTGGATCTGCTGTTGCTGCGTATTGGCGCAGATGTCGAAATTCACAGCGGCAACACTAAATTAGAAGGTATTGTGGGCCGCGGCTTCGGACAGAACATGCGGGTCAAATCTATTAATGGTCAAATTGCGCCGGAAACCCTAAAAAGTTTTGCAGACTGGCAATGGCCCAGCAGTGCTGTGCAGCTGAAAGATGTTGCTTTTCAATATCAAAAAAAACAAGGATTCAGCAATGCAGAAGGTCAGATGCAATGGGCTGGCGGAGAGCTGATTTATACTTTTTCACAGCGTCAAGACCGCATGAATATGCCGGCGCTGCAGGGGAAATTAAGTGATGATAGCGGCAAGCTGCGTATGGATGTGCGCGATGCCCGCGATCAGAAATTAATGAATTGGCAGCTGGACCCTGATTTAATGCTGGATGTGCAGCTAACGCAGCGCCTGCTGTTGAATATTCCGTCCTATGATGGCAAAGCCGGTCTAGATACTTATGTGATCAGTACGCGTCAACCTTTGCTGAAAGGCGGTGCGCAATGAAAGCATGGCTAGAAAAATTGCAGCAAGATCCGCTAAAAATCGCCAACCGTGTTGCGCCTGTGGCGCTGACAGCGCTTATCCTGTGTTTATGCTGGAAGCTGGCATCTGTTTCATGGCTGCTTTTAGCGCCGCCGCAGGCCTTCAGTATGGAACGGGTAGAACTGGGCTCACAGCAGCCGCAGGTGCCGAATATTAGCTCTTTTGCCTTGTTTCAGGCGCCTGAGCGTGCAGAGGCTGCTGAACAGCAGCTGAATCTGGTGCTGCAGGGGGTGGTGGTCAGCCGCCCGAGCCAGTTTTCTTCGGCAGTAATTAAGGCGAATGAAAACGCAGAACGTTATCAGGTTGGCGATGTCATTGATGGCACCTCCTACACTTTATCAGAAGTCTATTGGGATAAAGTGTTTTTGCGCAGCGCCAGCGGCGCAGTGCGAGAGTTGACCTTTAAGGGCATAGAAAACGGCCTGAATCAGCCGATTGTCCCGGCGGGCGTCAGCGTGCCGGCATCTCAGCAGGCAAGCGGTTCTCAAAATGCGCCAGACAGCAGTTCAGCGCAGAATGCGTTGGGGCAGGCGGCGCTGCGTATGCAGGAAAACCGCGAACAATATTTGCAGGAAATGGGTGTTAGCGCTGTTGCTGGCGGCGGTTTTGAAGTGACTGCACGCACACCGGCCGCCCTTAGAAATAAATTGGGCTTACTGCCGGGTGACCGTGTTATGAGCATGAATGGGCAAACAGTTGGTGCAGGCCAGTCTGAAGCGCAATTATTAGAACAGGCTCGCCGTGAGGGTCAGGTGAAGCTGGAGATAAAACGCGGTGATCAAGTGATTACCGTACAGCAGGATTTTAGGTGATGAATCATCACTTTCGTCGGTTAGGAAGCATTAGATTACATGGCTTTATTTAATAACAATCGTCCGATATATGCTGCATATGCTTTGGCGCCGCTGGTGGCGATGGCCAGTACAGCAAGCTATGCGCAAACCTGGAAAATCAATTTACGCGATGCGGATCTGACTGCATTCATTAATGAAGTCGCAGATATAACCGGCAAAAATTTTGCAGTTGACCCGCGTGTACGCGGAAATGTGACGGTTATTTCCAATAAACCGCTGAATAAAAACGAAGTCTATGACCTGTTTCTTGGCGTGTTAAATGTGAATGGTGTTGTGGCGATTCCTTCTGGAAATACTGTGAAACTGGTGCCTGACAGTAATGTCAGAAGCTCCGGTATTCCTTATGATGTGCGTCACCGCGCGACTGGAGATCAGATTGTCACTCGGGTGATCTGGCTGGAAAATACCAATGCCAATGATTTGATTCCTGCGCTTCGTCCGCTGATGCCCCAATATGCGCACCTGTCTGCTATTGGCGGCACCAATGCGTTAATCGTGTCTGACCGAGCCAGCAATATTTACCAGCTTGAAACGATTATCCGCAATTTGGATGGTACCGGACAGAATGATATCGAGGCGGTGACGCTGCAGTCCAGTCAGGCCGATGAAATGATTGGCCTGCTGGAGTCGATGACCTCTACCGGCGCATCTAAAGATTTAAAAGGCTCTCGGGTGCGCATCATGGCGGATACCCGCACCAACCGCATCATTATTAAAGGCGACCCTCAGGCGCGTAAGCGCATCCGTCAAACTGTCGAGATGCTGGATGTTCCGGCGGCAGACAGGCTGGGCGGCCTCAAGGTTTTTCGGCTGAAATATGCCAGTGCGAAAAATCTGGCAGAAATTCTGCAAGGGCTGGTGACTGGGCAGGCAGTGTCATCATCTGGCACTGGCAGTTCAGGAAATGCTTCTTCTAATAGCAGTATCAGCAATTTAATCAGCGGTACAGGAAACAGTTCGAGCAGTGCACAGAATGACAGTTCAAGCGGCATTAATTTGAATTCCGGATCGCGCAATTCAAATCAAAATGAAATTAGCAGTTTCAGCGCCAAGGGTGTCAGCATTATCGCTGATACGACGCAAAACTCGCTGCTGGTTAAAGCGGATCCTCAGCTGATGCGTGAAATCGAATCTGCTGTCCAGCAGCTGGATACGCGCCGGGAACAAGTGTTAATCGAGGCTGCAATTATTGAAGTGGAAGGCAATGATGCAGATCAGCTGGGCGTGCAGTGGGCGCTGGGTGACTTAAGCAGCGGCATTGGCCTGATCAACTTTGATAATATTGGTTCAAGCTTGAAAAATATTGCTGCAGGCTATTTAACTGGCGGCGCAGCGGGTGCAGGCAGCGCGATTGGCGCCGGCACCTCTTTGGTATTAGGGGACTACAAAGAAAGTGCAGATGGTTCACGCCGCCTGTATGGCGCGATGATTCAGGCGCTGAAAGAAAAAACCAAATCCAATTTGCTGTCTACGCCGTCTATTCTAACCATGGATAATGAAGAGGCCTACATTGTCGTCGGTGAGAACGTGCCTTTTGTGACTGGCTCAGTTTCAACGACATCATCCGGCACAGCAAACCCCTACACCACAATTGAGCGTAAAGATGTAGGCGTCACCTTAAAAGTGGTGCCGCATATTGGGGAGGGCGGCTCGGTGCGTTTAGAGGTCGAGCAGGAAGTGTCAAATGTAAAAGCCAATAAAGGTCAAGCTTCGGACTTGGTGACCAGCAAACGCGCCATTAAAACGTCTATATTGGCCGAACATGGTCAGATTATTGTATTGGGCGGATTGATTTCGGATGACACTTCGTATTCACGCCAATCTGTTCCAGGCCTGGGCGCTATTCCCGGCTTGGGGCGTTTATTCCGCTCTGACGGCAAATCGAATGTAAAACGCAATCTGCTGATTTTTATTCATCCGACCATTGTGGGAGACGCCAAAGATGTGCGCAAACTTTCGCAGCAGCGTTATAGCCAGCTGTACAGTCTGCAGCTGGCGCTGGATGATGACGGCAACTTTGCAAAATTGCCTGAAAATATTGAAGATATTTATCAGCAGCGCCTTCCAGTATCCAATGTGCCTCTGAAGGCGGGAACATCCATTTACCAAACAGTGCCTTCGGCGCCCCAGCCGTCCGTGCAGGCCATGCCCATGGCGGTTGAACCGGCGCTCAAGCGTCAGGCCATTACGGTGCCAAATGGTCAGCGTTCAGCTGCGCAGCCTTAAACAGCTGTCAACAGCAGCAGCGGTTGCTGTATTTAGACCGCTGCATGTATGATAAAAACAAAATCGGACAGAGAATTAAATTTCATGACTTGGAAAATACAAGCCATTAATGGTGAGGCAACCGGACAGGAAATCAAGATTGACCGCGATACGCTGGTCGGTCGGCATCAATCTGCAGATTTGGTTTTGCCGCAAGCGGAAATTTCCCGCAAGCATGCAGCGTTTTTATTTAAGAATCAGGCGCTTTGGCTGCAAGACCTTAATTCATCTAACGGCACATTTGTAAATGATGCGCGCATTGAGCATGACACGCTGCTAAAAGAAGGTGACATTGTTCAATTTGCCAGCCTGAAATTTTCAGTTTTAGCGCTAGCGAAAGCAGTCAATATGGCGCCTCAGGTTCCGCAGGATGCTGCTGCTGCGGGCGTGCAGGAAAATTCTGCATTAACGGCACAGCAGCCGTCAGAAGCAGTTGCTGTTTCTGAAACTGCGCAGGCAGCGCCTGAAAAAAGCGCGGCGCAGCAGATGAATGAACAGGGCATGCCGCAGCTGGCTGAACGCCATGACGGCGTGCAGCTGAGCCGTGACGGGATGCCGCAAAATGTTGCAGTGCCGAAACCGGCGCCTATTCCGGAAGGTGTTGATATCACGGCAGTGAAGACTGAGCCTGCACCAATTGCGGTAGAGCAGCCTCAAACTCGGGTCGAGGAAGAAAAAGAACAGCAGAAAAACGCATCAGTGGGATTAATTAGCGTAATTATTCTGATTGTGCTGGCGGTGCTGGCATGGCTGCTGTTTAAATAAGCCGTGTTTGAGTATGATTCTTCAAGGCATGCATCAGCATGCCTTGATTGTTTTTGCAGAGCAGTAAAATTTGCAGTCATTAAATAGAAGTTGAGAGTGACATGTTGGAATTGGATTTAAGTGCAAAACAGCTGTTTTTATTTGATCTAGACGGCACGCTGGTTGATTCGGCGGCAGATTTGCACCGCGCGATGAATATGAGCTTAAATGCTCTTCAGCTGCCGCTGGTGACAGAACCGCAAGTCAGGGTATGGATTGGCAAGGGCACATCACTATTTTGCCGCAGTGTGCTGGCGCATTTGACTGGAGAAGTTGACGCGGCGCAGCACCAGCTGCTGCTGGACACATTTTTAAAAATTTATAATGCAGAGCCTTGTGTTGAAACCCTGCCGTTTCATGGCGTGCAGGAATTTTTAGACTGGGGCAAGGCGCAAGGTAAAACCCTCATTTGCGTGACCAATAAACCCGAACAGCCTGCGCGCGCAATTGTAGAAAGTTTGGGATTGGCGCATTACTTTGCCGATGTAATCGGGGGAGACCGTTTTGAAGAGCGTAAGCCGCATCCGCGCCAGCTGCTGCACTGCACCGATTATTATCAAATCAGTAAGGAGAAAGCCTTAATGCTGGGCGACTCCTCAAATGATGTAGAAGCGGCGCGTCGTGCCGGTATTGATTGTATTGTGGTCAGCTATGGCTATAATCATGGTGAAAATATACAAGATTGCCAGCCGCAGCGTGTGGTTGATGATCTGCAAGAATTGCTTGCCTAACATAGAGCTTGCGCAATATAGAAACTGAAGGAACGCACATGAGCAGCAGAATGGTTTTTCGATGGCGACACTCAGCCCCGCATTTCAACCGCACTGAGTAAACCATTTAAAACATACAGAGAAACCTCATGACGACGCAAAATCAATTCAACAGTTTAAAAGCGCAAGGCTTTAATTTAATCCCTGTTTACCGCCAGCGATTGGCGGATACCGAAACTCCGCTTTCAGTTTTTGCCCGCTTAAAAAATCATAAGCAAGCCTATTTGTTTGAGTCGGTAGAAGGCGGAGAAAACTGGGCGCGCTACTCGATTATCGGTTTAGGTGAATCGACCGTATTTTCCTGCAATGCTGGCGTACTGACTGTACAGCAGGCCAGCGGTCAGCTGCAGCAGCTCCAGTGTGCAGACCCCTTTCAATATATTCGTGATTTTTTAGCCAATTACCGTGTGCCGGATCAGCAGGACCTTCCTGCTTTGCCTAACTTTACTGGCGGCCTAGTGGGGTATTTTGGTTACGATTCGGTGCGCTATATTGAGCCTCGCCTCAATGACGTGCCTGAAGCAGACCCTGTCGGCTTGCCGGATATCTGGATGATGCTGTCCAAAACAGTCATTGTTTTTGACAACTTAAAAGATACGCTGTTCCTCATTGCACATGCTGATGTCAATGATGCAGATGCCTACAGCAAGGCGCAGATGCAGCTGGATGAGCTGGAAAATATTTTGGCGCAGCCCGTCAGTTTAAAGGCGCAAAAACATAGCGCGCCGCATTTTGAATCTTTAACTGGGCATGACCGCTTTATAGCTTCCATTGCAAAAGTCAAAGAGTACATTAAAGCGGGAGATGTAATGCAGGTTGTGCCGGGTCACCGTATGGTGTCAGATTTTGACGGCGATCCGCTGCAGGTTTACCGCGCGCTGCGCCATTTAAATCCATCACCTTACTTATTTTTGGTGCAGGGGCAGACTTTAGATAATCAGCAGCCGTTTCATATTGTCGGATCATCACCAGAAATTCTTTCTCGTTTGGAAAATGGCATTGCGACAGTGCGTCCGCTGGCTGGCACACGTCCGCGCGGTAAAACCAAAGAAGAGGATTTGGCTTTAGAACAAGATTTGCTGTCGGATGAAAAAGAAATTGCTGAACATCTAATGCTGATCGATTTAGGGCGCAATGATGTTGGCCGTGTTTCAAAAATCGGTAAAGTTCAAGTGACTGATCAAATGGTGATCGAACGTTATTCGCATGTCATGCATATTGTGTCGAACGTTCAGGGTGAAGTGCGTGACGGTATAGATGCATTGGATGTTTTTAAGGCAACTTTCCCTGCTGGAACCTTGTCAGGCGCTCCAAAAATCCGTGCCATGGAAATTATTGACGAAGTTGAGCCGGTCAAACGCGGTATTTTTGGCGGCGCTGTCGGTTATTTGGGCTGGCATGGTGAAATGGACATGTCGATTGCCATCCGAACTTGCGTGATCCGTGAAAATAAGGTTTATGTACAGGCTGGAGCAGGGGTGGTTTATGACTCAAATCCTGAATCTGAGTGGAGTGAAACCCAAATAAAAGCTCGCGCAGTGATCAAAGCGGTTGAATTATCGTCAAATGGTTTGATTTTATAAGAATTTGACGGTTTTTTTTCAAAAAGCACTTGCATGCTTTGAAAGTTTTGCTAAACTGCACACCGTTCCGATGCGAAACATCGAAAACACAAGAAACGCCGGCATAGCTCAGTTGGTAGAGCAACTGACTTGTAATCAGTAGGTCCACAGTTCGAATCCGTGTGCCGGCACCATCTTGAAGATGTTTTAGTTTGGAACTGCACTGAAAGTTAAGTGTGATATGGTGAGATTCCCGAGTGGTTAAAGGGAGCAGACTGTAACTCTGCCGCGTAAGCTTCGAAGGTTCGAATCCTTCTCTCACCACCATTAAATTAACTTCGATAAAGTGGTAAACAGTACCAATATTGTGCGGGAGTAGCTCAGTTGGTAGAGCGGCAGCCTTCCAAGCTGCATGTCGCGAGTTCGACCCTCGTCTCCCGCTCCATCGAAGAATTTAACGCTCTTATAGCTCAGTGGTAGAGCACTCCCTTGGTAAGGGAGAGGTCTCGAGTTCAAATCTCGATAAGAGCTCCAGATATCGTTGGGTGGATTTATTCCACAAAATATGA
>JASLHF010000172.1 GCA_030152275.1 Acinetobacter sp.
TTGTCTGACATGCATTCATGCATCACCGGCGCGATTGGTTCACTGCGCGGCCCGCTCCATGGCGGCGCAAACGAAGCTGCAATGGAAATGATCGAAAACTGGACGTCACCAGAAGAAGCAGAGCGTGAAATGCTGGGCAAACTGGAACGCAAAGAAAAGATCATGGGCTTTGGCCATGCGATCTACAAAGACAATGACCCGCGTAACGGCATCATCAAAATCTGGTCTGAGCGTTTAGCGCAAGATGTAGGCGACACCGTACTTTATCCTGTATCAGTGCGTTGTGAAGAAGTGATGTGGCGTGAGAAGAAATTATTCTGTAATGCTGACTTCTTCCATGCGTCTGCGTATCACTTTATGGGCATTGCGACCAAACTATTTACACCAATCTTTGTGATGAGCCGAGTAACCGGCTGGGCGGCGCATGTAATGGAGCAGCGTGCGGACAACCGCATTATTCGCCCAAGCGCGGATTATACAGGTCCAGAACTGCGAAAAGTGGTTCCTATTGCAGAACGTTCAGCGGCTTAAGTTGTTAGTATTAGATTTAGATTCAAGCTGAACAGAAAAAAGCCTCGCAAGAGGCTTTTTTTATGATCAGGATTATTTTTTAGAAATTTAACAAATCAATAGCAGGCGATATTCACCTTCATTTTCAACTGGCGCGCGGTGCACACAGGGCAGTACCTGTTGCGCCGGATGCTCTACAGCCAGACGCCACAAATGACCGATACCTAAATTGATCGGCCGTGCATAAGGTTTGGGCTGATAATGCAGATCAAAAAAGTATTCTGTTAAAAAATGCTCAAATTCGGCCTCAGAGCCGTCGTGTAAATTTTTTAGTTTTTCACGGATTTCAGGAATTAAGATTTTTTGTTCAACCTGATCATTCGGCAAAATATCACTGGCCGCGCCATGATAAGTACATAGAAAGGTATCGGTGGCGATGGGCGATCGGTCAACATGAAAGGAATAAACATCGGTAGAAATAAAGTCTAATTCATCATCTCGTTCATAGCATTTCAGCAAGTTTAAAGCGGGTGAAGCGCCGAAATCGCTCAGCTGCTGCATGTCGTTTAATATAATTGTTCTGGCTAAATCACCTTGTTCAGACAGCTCGAGCGCTAAAAGATCTTCAACAGAAACTTCGGTAATATTTTCATCTAATTCAAGCTTATTCACAATTTCATTAAAATCGCCTAGCAAATGTCTAGACCAGCAAATCGCGTTAATATCACCTTGAAAGGCTGTGTTTACAAGATCTGGAAATGATGAAACGACACTGACGTGTTGATTATCAGCTAATAAATCTTTCATATTCGAAATAAATTAAAAAACTGATTTGATTATATATTGCATCAAGGAAGATCAGTACAAAATGATGCGTGAAAAGAATTGACCTTAATGTTGCTTCAAGCTTTATAATGCTTAAAACTTTTTAAAAGCTGCAATGATGCGTTCCACAACATGGATTACAGTCTTGGTTGGATTATTCATGTTCCAAAGTCTTTGGAATGTGGCTGCAGCCTTTTGTGTCCACGAAGAACGCCCTCAAACAGTTCAGAGCTATCATTTTGGTCATCATCAAAATACATTGTGCAGCAGCGAACCGCATCAAGATACGCATTCTATCGCTTCAGCTTCTGAACATGCTAAGACATTAGATGTAGGAGAAGACCATCAAGATCATCTTCCATCTATGGCGCATCTTATTTTAGAAGATCAGCATTTTTTCATTCAAAAACAGCACTTAATTGTAGATGATTGTCCTAATTTTCACTGGAAAAATAGCTATCAAGCGCCTGATTTATTAATTAGCAATCCGCCTCCTGAATTTTCCCCGCTAATGGTGGGGTAGCCTAAAAAATCCCACCGCTTTTATTTTTAAATAAGTGGGAAATCATCATGTTTTTTCAAAAAGTGGCTTTAACCGGCCAATGTGTCATTGCGGCTTTTTGCGCAATGGCTATGCAAAACAGCTATGCCTTGAGTGAACAGGTCAGCAGCTTTCAAACAGCTTTAATCAAAGTCCAGCAATACCATTCACAGCCTGACTTACAGGCACAGCGCCAAAATCTGGCCAAGCTGAATGTTAAAAATAGCGTATTGTGGCAAAACCCAAGCCTTTCAATTGAGCAATCGGGTTTTAAGTCTGATCAAGAGCGTGAATTGAGTATAGGCATCCGTCAGCCGCTGGATGTCTTTGGTCAGCGCAAAATCAATGAAAAAATAGCGACGCTTGCACAGCAGCAGCTTGGTTTGCAAGAGCAGCTTTGGCAGGCGCAAAGTGCGTTGATTGTGAAATATGCGTGGTCAAAATTTCTTTTGGTTGAAATGGAATCCTCGATTTTTTCGCAGCAGGCTAAAGTGAGCCAAGCCAATGTAGAAAGTGCGCGCAAACGTTATCAAGCGGGCAGTATCGCATTAGTAGATTATGAGCGTGCCCAAATTGAGCATTTAGAAATTCAGCGTTTGCATCAGCAAGCCGTTTTAAACACGCAATCCGCCCAACGCCAGCTGTCTCATTTGTGGGGAGAATCTAACCCTAATTTAGCCGTCGAAACGCCAACACTGTTATGGCCAAACGACAGTGAAAAAATGGTGCAGCAGTATATTCAACAAGGTTGGTTAGAGAAACTCTATGCTTTGAATGTGCAACAGTCCAAGCAGCATATTGAACGCTTAAAAATTCAAAATCGTCCGCAGCCTACGGTTAATTTAGGCATGACGCGAACGAAAAATCCGGATGAAAACAATGATACCGCGCTCGCAGTTGGGGTGGAAATTCCGCTTAATATTTTTAATCGTCAACAATATACGATTCCAATGGCTGAAAGGCAGCAGCACATGCTGAGCCAACAGCAGCAAATTGAATTAAAACAGCAAATTTTAGATATCGCCAATCGACTGAATGAACTTAAAGGTTTAAACCGTCAATTCAATTCAGCTGAGTCTCAAATAGTTCTATCTGAAAAAGTCCAAGCGCGAACTTTGATGGGTTTCCAAGCCGGCAAACTCACTATCACCGATGTACAGCAAGCAACTGCACAACTGCAAAATTTACGCTTAGCAAAATTGCAAATACTAACTCAAGCATGGCAAAGCGCACTAAGCGCCGAAGCTTTGAGTCTAGGCACTCACTATGAAGCCATTAGCCAGTCTGATGCCTACACGCAATTGAATAAGACGGCATTTTCAACAACTCAAAATTTAATTAATGGAATGGGAGAATAAAATGAAAAAGCCACAATTTGGAAAACTCTCTCAGCCCGTATTAATTTCAATTTTGCTGGGTTTAACCGCGCTGATCAGCGCAGCGATTTGGTTAAGTCAAAAGGATAACTCAAAGCAGGCGCATGGCCACGATGATCATGAAAATGAACATGCTGAAACCGAGCAGCACGATGAACATGCACATCAGGAAGATGAACATAGCAGTGAAGGAGAAATTCAGCTTTCCGCCCAGCAAATGGTGGAGCATGGACTAAAAACCTCAGTGCTTGGTTTTGGTTCAGTGGAAAATTTTGTCGCTTTGCCGGGAAAATTGGTGGTGAATACTGACCAGCAGGCACATATTTCTCCCAACTTTAGCGGCCATGTTGAACAAGTCAATGTTGCGTTGGGTCAATCTGTGACGAAAGGTCAAACGCTTGCGATATTGTCTGTGCCAGAGTTGATTGATCAGCAAGCGAATTTAGGCATGGCTCAATCATCTTTAAATTTAGCGCATCAAGAATATCTGCGGGAGCAAAAGCTTTGGGCACAAGGCATATCGGCAAAGCAAGATTTACAGCGTGCTGAAAATGCTTATCGCCAAGCGCAAATTAGTGTGCAAGCCGCTCAAAAACGTTTACAGGTTTTGGGGGCAGCTGGTCAAAATGGACGCTTTGTAATTCGCGCACCCATTTCAGGAATCATTAGTCAAAAAGATATTGTCATTGGGGAAAATGTCCAACTTGCAGATCAAATTTTTGTCATTGAAAACTTAAAAGACCTCTGGCTTGAATTTAATATTCCAACGCAAACCGCTATGCAGCTTGAATCAGGACAAGCCATCCGCTTTAAAATCAATGGCTCAGAGCAGTATTATGATGCTGTCATTCAAACCTTAACACCGCAAGCAGATGCACAAACAGGCCGATTACAAGTCCGCGCCAAGCTGCAACATCAGGCCAAAGAATTACGTCCGAATGTTTTGGTGAATGTATTGATTCACGATGCAAAGGCTAAAACTGCATTACGCATTCAAAAGTCGGCTTTACAGCAGATTGATGGGCGCCCTGCCATTTTTGTGATTGAGTCTGAGGAAAAAGGACAAATTCATCTTAAAGCACAAAGCATTGAAGTTGGAGCTATGTCTAATGATGGGCAATGGCTGGAAGTTATTTCTGGATTGAAGGAAGGTCAAAAGTATATTAGCCAAGGCAGCTTCTTGCTGAAATCTGAATTAGAAAAAGATGAGGCAGGCCATGAGCATTAATCAAGAGTTACCTCCTGCGGAAGGCTTATTTGAGCGCATTATTCAGTTCTCCATCCAAAATGCAATTTGGGTCATGCTGTTTGTTTGCACATGGATTGCGGTTGGTATCTACAGTTATCAAAAGTTGCCGATTGATGCTGTTCCAGACATTACCAATACACAAGTCCAGATTAATACCCAAGCAGCTGGATTTACAGCGCTTGAGGTAGAACAGCGGATTACTTATCCCATTGAAAATGCCATGGCCGGTATTCCAGATTTAGAGTTGACTCGTTCAATTTCCCGTTATGGATTGTCGCAAGTCACAGTCGTATTTAAAGACAATACTGACATTTACTGGGCAAGGCAGCAGATTAATCAGCGAGTGCAAGAAGTACAGGCTGAACTGCCGTCACAAATTTCTCCGACCATGTCACCGGTATCAACAGGTTTAGGCGAAATTTATCAATGGGTCTTAAAAGCAGAACCGCATGCGAAAAAGCCCGATGGTTCAGCCTATAATGCTATGGATTTGCGTGAAATTCAGGATTGGATTGTAAGACCACAATTGCAACGTGTAAAAGGCGTTGCTGAAGTGAATAGCATTGGCGGTTTTGAAAAAACCTATGTGGTTTCACCTGATTTAGACCGCATGCAGCAATTGAATATTACCTTTGATCAATTACAGCAAGCGCTTTCTGATAACAATGAAAATCGAGGTGCCGGATTTATTGAAGAAAATGGTCAGCAGCTCACGGTACGTGTACCGGGTACTTTAGATCAGCTGGCTGATATTGAAAACACCATGATTGCTAGCCCAAACGGCAGTCCAATTCGTGTTGGCGATATTGCACAAGTCGGTATCGGACATGACTTGAGAACAGGGGGAGCAACATATAACGGACAAGAAACCGTCTTGGGCATTGCGATGATGGCAATGGGAGAAAATAGCCGGACTGTATCCAAAGCTGTAGATGAAAAAATTCAAGCAATCCAAAGCAGTTTGCCAAAAGGTGTTCATGTAGAAACAGTATATGATCGTACCAGTCTGGTTGAAAAAGCCATTAAAACGGTGCAAAAAAACCTGATTGAAGGCGCTATTTTGGTCATTGTGATTTTATTTTTGTTCCTTGGAAATATCCGTGCCGCCTTAATTACAGCTTGCGTGATTCCGCTTTCAATGCTGTTTACACTAACAGGTATGACGCAAAAAAATATTAGCGCCAATCTTATGAGCTTAGGCGCTTTAGACTTTGGCATTATCGTAGATGGTGCTGTGGTGATTGTTGAAAACTGTATTCGTCGTTTAGCACATGGGCAGCAACAACTGAAAAGACCGTTAAGCAAACAAGAACGCTTCAATGAAGTGTTTCTCGCTGCGCGTCAAGCCAGACGACCGCTGATTTTTGGACAATTGATCATTCTAGTGGTGTATTTCCCTATATTCGCATTAAGCGGTGTAGAAGCCAAAATGTTCCATCCAATGGCACTGACAGTGGTTTTGGCCCTTGTTGCAGCGATTATTCTTTCCATCACCTTTGTACCGGCAGCCGTTGCGTTATGGGTCAAAGGCGATATTCAAGAGCATGAAAGCCGCTGGATGCTCTGGCTAAAAGCGCGATATCAATCTGTATTAGATGTGGCTTATCAATATAAGGCTGTCGTACTGACTTTTGCACTTTGTCTATTACTCATCACTGGATTACTGAGTACTAAAATGGGCAGTGAGTTTGCGCCGCAATTGAGTGAGGGGGACTTTGCCGTTCAACAGTTACGTTCTCCAAGTACAGGCTTAGAAGAATCTTTAAAGATTCAAGAAAATACCGAAAAACTTTTGTTAAAACATTTCCCAGAAATTAAAACCGTGTTTGCACGCACAGGAACAGCAGAAGTAGCAACAGATGTGATGCCGCCAAATATCTCGGATGGCTACATTATGTTAAAGCCACGCAGTGAATGGCCAAATCCTAAAGAAAGTTTAGATCATTTACGTACACGTATGATGAATTACCTAGAGACTTTACCCGGAAATAACAGTGAATTTTCACAGCCCATTGAACTTCGTTTTAATGAGCTGATTTCTGGTGTCCGCAGTGATGTCGGCATTAAAATTTTTGGTGATGATTTACACGTACTGAATACTGAAGCCGCCAAAATAGCCAAAATTGTTGAGCAAATTTCAGGAAGCAGTGCTGTTAAAATTGAACAGACATCAGGTTTACCATTACTGAATATTGATATTAACAAAGCCTTAGCCGCGCAATATGGTTTAAGTGTTCGATCAATTCAAGATCTTGTGGCTGCCAGTATTGGCGGGCAAAGTGTCGGCGAAATATTAGAAGGTGACCGGCGTTTTGATTTTGTGATTCGCCTGCGGGATCAAGACCGCAATGTGATAAATGTTGCGCAATTGCCGCTTCAGTTGCCCAATGGCGGCCGTATAGTATTAGCGGATATTGCAACAGTAAGTACCATAGATGGCGTTAATCAAGTCAGCCGTGAAAATGGTAAACGCCGGATGATCATTACCGCAAATGTTGAAGGTCAAGATCTCGGTTCCTATGTTTCTGAATTGCAAAAGCAATTGAAGTCTTATGATTTACCAAGCGGCTACTGGATTGAATATGGCGGTCAATTTGAAAATCTTGCTTCAGCAAAATCACGAATGCAAATTGTGATTCCGCTGGCGTTAATCATCATATTTATATTGTTGATGGCTGTTTTTCATAATGTGAAAGAGAGCTTATTGGTGTTTACCGGTGTACCTTTTGCTTTAACGGGCGGGGTCATATTCCTTTGGCTGCGTGACCTGCCATTTTCAATGTCTGCGGGAGTTGGATTTATTGCATTGTCTGGCGTTGCCGTCTTGAATGGTTTGGTCATGCTGACTTTTATTAAAGAACTTTGTGAACAATACGCTATGCATGAGGCGGTATGGCAGGGCGCTATTCTAAGGCTTCGCCCGGTTTTAATGACAGCTTGCGTTGCTTCATTAGGTTTTGTACCTATGGCGCTTGCAACGGGTACAGGGGCTGAAGTTCAGCGTCCTTTAGCTACCGTAGTCATTGGCGGGATTATTTCCTCTACCATGTTAACGTTGGTATTGTTGCCAGTTTTATACCGCTGGATGAATAGCAGCCAAAAAAAAACAGCATTAATTTAAGCAAATAACGCTCAAATTTTGATCAGTACAAGACAGCCTTTTAGCTGTCTTGTACTTTTTTAATGTTGAAACAAATGAAGTACTTTGGATTAGAAGGTTTAATCGATTTTTTATTGAGCTTATCTCTATATTTATACAATTTGTTAAATAAGTATTTTTTGCCAGCAGATTAAGTTATAACAGAATTAAATTTAAATAAAATATGTAATGAATACGCAATAGAAATATATGAATCAATAACTTAAAGATCTTTAGGAGTTGATATGAATAGTTTTGTTGGCAGTAAGGACGATCATTTAAAAGAATTAATTGAAAGCTTATTAAATGAAGCCAAAATTGTGATTAACGGTGATCAACCACATGATATTCAAATTCATCATCCTCAATTTTATAGCAGAATCATCCAAGAAGGCTCTCTTGGATTGGGTGAAAGCTATATGGATGGCTGGTGGGACTGTGAAAGGCTGGATATTTTTTTCCATAAAATTTTGCGTGCGCAGTTAGATAAAAAAGTTCCCAATAATTTTAAAAATATTATTCGTCTTGCAATTGCGCGGTTTCGTAATTTTCAGTCGAAAAAAAGGGCATGGATGGTGGGAGAAGAGCATTATGATTTGGGCAATGACCTGTTTTCATTAATGCTGGATCCGTCTATGCAGTATTCCTGTGCGTATTGGAAAGATGCGGAAAATTTAGAACAGGCACAGCAGCACAAACTGGATTTGATTTGCCGTAAACTAGACCTTAAACCGGGCATGAAAGTACTGGATATTGGCTGCGGCTGGGGCGGCTTGGCAGAATATGCGGCTAAAAACTATCAGGCTTCTGTTACGGGTATCACCATTTCAAAAGAACAGCAAAAATTGGCGATGGAGCGCTGCCAGTCCTTAGATGTCAACATCCTGCTGACCGATTACCGCGATATTGATGATCAATTTGACCGCGTGGTTTCTATCGGGATGTTTGAACATGTCGGGCCGAAAAATTATGAAACTTATTTCAATGTCGTCAAAAGAAATCTAAAACAGGATGGATTATTTTTACTGCATACCATTGGTTCTAATTCCACTATGCTCAATGGCGATGCTTGGACCAGTAAATATATTTTCCCCAATGGCTGCTTACCGTCTATAGAGAATATTGCGCATCACAGCAGCGGTAAATTTATTATGGAAGATTGGCATAATTTTGGTGCAGATTATGATTTAACTTTATCTGCGTGGTATGAGCGTTTTAACGAAATTTGGCCGCAAATTGAGTCCAATTACAGTGAGCGTTTTAAACGTATGTTTAGCTACTATTTAAATGCTTGTGCAGGTGCTTTTCGCGCTCGAGATCTACAATTATGGCAAATTGTATTTAGCCCTGAAGGACGGCATGGCGGCGTACAGGTGCCCAGATAAATTAACTCAATAATTTTCAAATTAACGTTAAAAATATAAGTCTAGGACTATTAGACAATGATGGAAAATTATATTTCACTTATCCATGATAAAAGCGTGCTGGGTTGCAGCACGCTTTGTTAAACGTTTAATATTGATCGTTAATCGTTCCATACATCAATTGGCTTCGGTATATACAAAGCCAATTGTGCATCTTTCACTACATCCATACGCAGAATTTTTTTCACACCCAGCTGATCCAGCAATTGACTGACAGGCCCGCCATTGCACTTTAATTCAACACCCTTGGGAAAAAGTTTATGTGCAAAAGTCAGATTATTGGCTTGTACATAAGCACTGTACCAAACCCCATCCAATTGATTTAACATAGTTTTCATTTCTTGATGTGAAAGATTTTTAACGGTTTTAAATTGTGGTGTTGGCGCAGACAGACTGACATCAATATTGCCATGGGTATTATATAAATTGGCCTGGATACGATCATCAATTTTTAAATCAATCACTGTGAGCCATATACACCGCGTACACGCACAATTTCCGTATCTACAGTCAACGCCAAAACATAACCATAAAATTCGCGCTGACGTATAGATGACACTAACTCTACAATATTAGAGCCTTTAGCGTTTGGAGCACGTACCATAATAGCCACTGAAACTTCATCATAAGGGGCATTATCGCAAATATCATAGGTATAAAAAGTAAGATAAACCAAACCATAACCGGGAGCTGGGCTAAGGTGTACAACTTTGGCCGGCAGATGAACGATCATCTAATCTAAAGGCGCCAACATCAATAGCTGCACCTGACTGCTTTGATAGTAATAGTTAGGCGACCGGACTTTTCCAACACGGGTATCCACCAACTGTTTTGGATTGTTTCTAAAAAAATCAAAATTATTGCCAATGCTTGAGTCTTTAGCGACGGCTGCATCTTAATCAGGCTGTCCATGAAAACGATCATAGAAACCGCCTTTAGGCACTTGAACCTGATGGGTTCCAAATTCAACAGTGACAAATTCCGTTGCATCTGGATATTGTGTACGTGGCTGATCTGCAGCAACCTGATTGCTTTGAAAAGCATGAACGGTTTTATTTTGCATTGCTAAATTCTCATTTAAGTTTGTTTGCTTTATATGTGCTGCTCCAGATCATCTATGGCGTAGACAGAATGCGTGAATGCAAGACTTGCAAAAATGAGTAGAGCGGGGCGCTTAAACCTTGATTTTTTGAACATATTTGGACTTAAATTTATGCTATTTTTAAAGTTAACTTTAATGTCAAGATCTTTTTTAGATTATTTTTTTAATAAATTTTAATTGAATTTTATTCACACCAACTCTAAAGCAGACTTGAATATTGAGAAGCGATTTTAAGATGAATATCAGTGAAATGTCCAAATTAAGCAGACTGAATGCGCCAACCATTCGTTATTATGAACAAATCAAACTGTTGCCAAAACCGAAGTGACTTGGCAATGGTTACCGCAAATATTCAGACAATGATTTACAGCAATTGCTTTTGATTAAACAAGCGCAGCAAGTGGATTTACCTTAGAAGAAATTAAAGCTTTAGTACCTGCAAAGATGACCAGCTGGAAACACGAAATAATCATTAATGCGCTAGAAGAAAAAGTCAAAGATATCAAAAAAATGCAGAAAATATTGACTAAAAATAAAAAGAATATTTTACAACTGATTGTTTCTATTAGAAAAAGGATCATAATAAATTAAGTCTTTGATTTTTTTTAAACTATTACTGCTGGAATGCTATAGAGCTAAAGAATAGTCTAGTACTTTGGCCTGGGAAATTTTTATAGAACATACATGCAATACGGTAAATTCTAGCTAAGAATCAGACCTTAAAATCATAATTTATGAAATATTTGCTTCATGAACCTAGCTATAGCGGGGTTTTGATAGCTACGATTTCTGTTTAGCTTTTTGGCGTAAGACATACAAATATAAGTTTTCTACTTTTTCACGTGCCCATGGTGTGGTACGCAAAAAACGCAATGATGATTTAACACTGGGATCTATGCAAAAGCATCTAATTTCAATTTTACGACTTAAGCCTTCAAAGCCACCGTAGTAATCCAATAATTCATCCAAAATATCAGCCAGTTTTTTTCCGTGTAAAGGGTCGTTGGAGATGTTCATAAGGGATCAATCATATTTTTTGGTGGCCATCATTATAACCTGAGCCAGTTAAAAAATGAGAGAGTTGGAATTTAAATGTCATTAGCATAGAAAATTGCAGCTTATTTTCTAGGTAACTTTTTTCTAAATATTATTTAGTCAAATTCTAAAAATTAAGTAGTCATTGCACGTGTAGCTGATCTAGGGCGCAATCTCCGATATCCTAATTGTCTTATGTTCACCTAAAGACTGGTTCACAATAAATATTAATATAATAATTAATAAAAGCATATGCTTGTGATGATATTTTCAATCTCTAAATTTTTCTAGTTCATGAACTTGGTTAATTTGAAATTTTTAGAGTTAAAAGTAAAAAAGACCTCCACTATGTCAACGTAGAGGTCTGAGAAAAACTATAAAGTTATGAAAAAAGCCTTATCGTTTTGGCCAGGTAACCGTCTCGGCATAATTTTTTAAAGCAAATTCGCGTGTATCGTCTGCAATAAAGGCCTCTTTCACGAGTTGTACTTCAGGTCGTTGAGCAGCTTTGCTGTTAGATACGAGAACGCTATCATACTCTTGGTTATCTTCTTCAAGATAAATTGAATCACGTTTTGGCAATAAGTTAGCATGAATAGTATATGCACCAGCCATAATTACTAAATCTGAATCTTTAAAGCTAACTGGTACTAAAGCATGTTCAACTTCTAAAAACTGTAAGTTCTTTGGATTAGCTGTAATATCTTTTAAACTTGTTTTTGCACCAGTATTCGGTTTTAACTCGATCAATTTTGCTCGTGCCAATAGATTTAATGCACGTCCACCATTTGAAGGATCTGATGGAATTACGATCTTAGCTTTATCTGGTAGCTCATTAATATTTTTATATTTAGGTGAATATGCCCCGAACATTCCATTAAAAGTAGAGGCAATTGCTACTAAATCCCAATTATTCAATTCTTTTGCTGACTGCATATAATACTTATGCTGGAAATAGTTTAAATCCGCTTCATTTTCTGCCACAGATTTATTTGGAATTAGGCCATCATTGGCATATTTAATTTTCAGTTCAATATTTTGTTTCTTGACTTTATCCCTTACATATTCAGCAATTTGTGGATATGGGGGGTTATCACGTGTAAGTAAGGTAACTACTTTTGTTTCACTACTTTCACTAGAAACTGTTTTTTCCTGTTTAGAGCAGCCTGTTAATCCCAAACCAATTGATGCTGTAAGAACAGCAGTTAATAAAGATTTAAGTTTCATAAATAGTCCCTAAAGCGCTATTAGTAGCGCTACGTTTTAGAATGTTTAAATATATGGTTAGATTAGAAATAACTAATATTGGGTACAGTGCTTTTATTCACTAAAATTTCCCCCAATACCTTTGCCTTGAGGCTAACTGGATTGTGGGTAGATAAGGTACGAATATTGCGCCAATGGCGATCATTCAATGTTTCGCGCCCCATAGCAGATGCTCCAATGACTTCAAACATTAAATTGGCTGCTTTGAGTGCTAACGGGTCAATTGAAACTTTTACTTTTGCAGTTTCTATAGCAGCTTTCTGTAAAAAATCATCATGAGTTGGATGGTTTAAGTGCTGAATAACCCGGTCTAGTGAGCGCGCCGCTCGTAATACCGCTTGTTCTACAATAAAAGCAATTGATGAAATTTCTCCTGCTTTTTCAAGAAAGAGGGGCTCATCACGAGCTTGTTCGGCATTCCCATAACTAAAAGTTCGACCTCGATTAGCAAGCAGCACGGCAGTACGATCTTCTACAGCTTTGGTTTGACCAGCAATGATCGCTTGAATATACAGTTGTGCAAATGGTTTATTAATCAAACCATTGGGTTTAGGCCAGCGGATCTCATCCTCAGAGATGGTTACATGATTAAATACCGTGGTCCCACTAGCAGTATTTCGTTGTCCAATCCCGATCCAGTCATCAAAAATTTCTACACCTTCTCGATTAGTCGGTACAACAACATGGCATAAAGTACCTAGATGACTTTGTGCGAATACCAATACATAATCTGCATACAAAGTACCGGTAGTAAAATACTTTTTACCGTCTAAAAATAATTGACCATTTTCATTAAGAATTTTTGTATTCACCTTGCTACTGCCGACATTATTTGATGATAGTTCTGCAAGTGCATTGCTGATAATGTTTCCACTAGCTATACGCTTGAACCATTTCTCGCGATAAGCAGGATCAGGATGCCTTATCACTTCTTCTGTAAAATTAAAATGTGAGTGGAAAATATGAGCAACATCAGAATCAACACGACCTAATTCAATAATTACAGCAAATAACTCTTCAATACTTAGTGCTTGCCCTCCATATTGTTTGGGTAAGCGCAATGCACCGATTTTCTGAGATTTTAAGTATTGAATAATCTGTGCTGGTGGCTGTTCGCCATTTGCATCACGAATAGCCAAATCAGCTTTAATAGTATCAATTAGTGCAAGAAACTCTTTACGTTCATGATAGGGACGTACACTATTCTCTACCTCCTGAACTTTAATATTCATAAAAACTTTTCCTAATATATGTAATTTATTTTTTCCAAGTGACCATCTTAAAAGTTATTCCACTGTAAGGTCATGTTGAATTTGATTCTTTAAATACGCTTATCTAAACGTTTAACGAAATAGTTCCCAGTAAATTGAATTACTTGAACAATAAAGATAATGATGAGTACAGTTACAATCAGAATGTCGGTTTCAAAGCGGTGAAAACCATAACGGATAGCAAAGTCACCGATACCACCACCACCAACGATGCCAACAATCGTGGAATAGGAAAAATAACTTACTGTCACGATAGTGATTGAGTTAACAATTGCTGCACGTGCTTCTGAAAACAATACTTTATGTACAATTTGAAATTTAGTTGCGCCCATTGCTTCCGCTGCTTCAATTACCCCACGGTTGACTTCGAGCAAAGCTGCCTCAACAAAACGGGCAAAATATGGAATACAACTAATTGTCATAGGAACAATGGCGGCTGTTGTACCAATTGAAGTTCCCACAATTAAGCGTGTTAAGGGCACGATGGAAATAGCGAGAATTAAAAAAGGGAAAGAACGTATGAAGTTCACCACAGCATTTAAAACTCCATTTACCAACTTATTGCTAGAAATTGAGCCATCACGAGTTAAATACAGGGCAGTGCCTACTATTCCACCAAAAATAATGCCAAGTAGAATCGTGACAGACAGCATATAAAAGGTTTCGCCAAGTGCTGTTTGAATTTCAGGCCAAATACCAATTACTTTTTCGTACATATTAGGAAGCCTCTTTTAAACTGGTACTGACATCATTGAGCAATAATTTTGAAATAATAGATTTGACTGGTTGCTGGATTGGCTGATTGAGGTCAAACTCTTCAATGACTTGGCCTTGTTCCATTACCGCCACACGGTTACAGATTTTGTGTACTAGTTGCATTTCATGAGTCACGATCACTATCGTGATACCAAACTGTTTATTGATCTTTGACAGGTAATGCAGAATCGATTCTTTAGTTTGTGGATCGACAGCAGAAGTTGGCTCATCGCAGAGCAGAATTTTGGGCTGGGTCACAATGGCGCGGGCAATTGCAATACGCTGTTTCTGTCCACCGCTAAGTTGACTTGGATAAGCATCTTTTTTATCTAATAAATCAACAATTTCCAGGCATTCTAAAGCACGTTTATGACGTTTTGCTTTTGGCACACCTGAAAATTCTAACGGCAACTCAATATTTTCTAGAGCAGTGCGGTTGGTCAGCAAGTTAAAATGCTGAAAAATCATACCAATGGATTTACGCTGTTCGAGTAATTGCTTTTTTGATAATCGTAAAAGGGAAACACCTTCTATTTTAATATCACCAGTATTGGGACGTTCTAGCAGGTTAATCATGCGCAATAATGTTGATTTTCCTGCACCACTAAAACCGATAATGCCAAATACATCACCTTGATGAATATTTAGACTAACATCGGAAACAGCCGTGAATTGACCATCCTTTTGGATAAATGTTTTCTTAAGATCCTGTAGTTGTATCATCATTTATTCTCTATGTTTAGCTCAGCATCACTGATGCAGTAGTCCTATGCAGCTCAACATAAATGAGAATTTAATATGTTTAAAATAAATATTTTTAATAAAATTATATAAAAATAATGAATACTAAATTTAAGATTGATCTATTCTCCACCCTTTACAGAAGATTTATATCAATAATTCTAATAAAATTAGAATGAAAAATTATGCTTTAGTATAGAATTTGTTAATTATATCAGTGTGTTAGTAATATTTATTAAAAACATTTCTGTAATTTATTGATTGAGATAGTAACGTTACTTTTATTCTTTTATAAACAAAACATAGCTTATTCTGAATTTTATCTTTTCATATGAATTATATTCACTTCGCTTTAAATTAGAGGGAATCTAGAATTCGCGAAAAATGAATATAGATCAATTTATAGCTAAGAATTTGTTTTTTAATATCTTTTGTTATAATTTAGTCTAAATATTCAAAGTTAATTTGTAAGATAGTCACTTGCAACATCTACTTTAGATACTCAATTTAGGTGAATAGGAGTTGATTCGTTCTGTTAAAAACTAGAAACCCTTAATTGAGTATTTTTTGTTAGAAAATTTCCTTTGTATGAATGAAGAGAATACTGATCTTTCTAAATAATGCATATTAAATTCACATAGAATAAGCTCCTGAATTTTTAAATAAATTTGATAGCCAGTATGGTATGAGCTATTCAAATATCAAATTAGATTTCAAGCAGACAGCTGTGCAGAGCGATTATGCCGAGGTTAAATTTTTAATGAAGATTGAAGACATCCATGCTTTTATTGCTTTTGTTAAATTGCAATCCACGAGTCTTACTGCTCAACAATTAGGTATCACACAACCTGCAGTTACACGTCGCATCCAGAGTCTAGAACAAGCCTGTTCAGTTCAACTTTTTGACCGAAATACTCGCCCTTTAAAGTTAACCGCAAAAGGACGAGAAATATATGAACAATGCTGTATTATCGAGCAAGAGTTCAATAGATTGAAGCAGATCATTGCTTTACAAAGTGCAGATTCAACACATCTTAGGATAGGAATTCCAAATAGCCTGTCAGAGTCTGGTATTTTTGGAATAATTCAAGACCTCCAAAAAGATTTTCCCTCTGCAAAAATTGAAATGAGTACAGGCTGGGGGAAGGAATTATTATCTAAACTAGCACAAGATGAACTTGACGGAATAATTTCTACTGCAAAAGAACATAGTGCTTTTCCAAAAGATTACACTCTAAAAATTATGGGTTCCTTACATATTAGACCTGTAGTTTCAAAGTCCTTCAGTAGATCTGGCATTTCCACATGGGAAGATTTACAAGAATTAGGCTGGATTTTAAATAATGAAGGATGTGGGTTCAGACAATTTTTAACTGAACAACTGGAAAAACAACATGAACAGCTAAATTTGAAAATTGAAGTTACTGGAGCCAGAGTTCAGTTAGATTTAGTACAGCAAGGTGTCGGTGCGGGTTTCTTGGCACAGGAACTAATCTCTCAAACTCCATATTTTAATCAGTTATCAATTCTAGATATTGAAGAACTAAATCTAGATGTCATTGTTTACAATGCACGCAGGGAAAACCTTAGTCATGCTCAAACCGAATTGTTTGGTGTAATCATGGAACGATTTAATCAAAAATTGAATTTATCGTAATTTAGAAACATTTCTTATGCGTAAAATTAATATTAGTTTATGATAAATATTTATTTAACGCATACTAACTTTTAAATTACAGTTGTTTCAACTTCAAAAATATTTTGGAAATTGAAATGACAATTCAAATTTTAGGCATGATTGGCCACCGTCTAGCTTCGGAAACTATTCCTGCAGAAGGTCCTGTATTTAATCCAGATTATATTGCTAATTTTGCTAAGGCTCATGAAGATGCAGGATTTGATCGGGTATTAATTGGTCAGTGGTCAGATCAGCCAGATGGCTTTATGGTTGCGGCTCATGCAGGTGCACATACTAAAAAATTAAAATTCTTATTGGCACATCGTCCGGGTTTTATAGCCCCAACACTTGCTGCACGAAAATATGCAACACTGGATCATTTACTTAAAGGCCGTTTAGCGATTCATATCATTACTGGGGGCAGTGATCCTGAACAACAGCGTGATGGTGACTTTCTAACTAAAACTGAACGATATGCCCGTACAAAAGAATTTTTGGATATTGCCAAACTTTCTTGGTATAGCGATAAGCCATTTCAGTACAGCGGTAAATACTATCAAGTCAAAGATAGCTTTTCAGAAATCAAACCTTATCAACCTCATCTGCCAGTCTATTTCGGTGGTTCTTCTCAAGAAGCATTAAATGTAGCTGCTGAGCATGCAGATGTGTTTGCACTTTGGGGTGAACCTTTAGCAGGAGCTGAAGAGCTGATCAAAATCATTCGCGCAAATGAAGTAAAGTTTGAGCGTAAAAACCCACTAACTTTTAATATCTCTTTCCGCCCAATTATTGCAGAGACAGAAGCATTGGCTTGGGAAAAGGCAAAGGATATTTACCTTCTGACTCGAGAACAGATTGAAAACCGTGGTCTGCGCAAAGATAAACAAAGTGCTCAAAGTGTAGGAGCCCAGCGTTTAGTGGAGTTGGCATCACAAGAAGTCCATGACACTAATTTATGGACTGGCATTTCTACCTTAGTACATGGCAACCATAACTCTACAGCATTAGTAGGTACACCAGAACAAGTAGCACAATCTATTGCAGAATATTACAAGCTTGGCATTAGTAGTGTACTGATTCGTGGATTTGACCCATTAAATGATGTCGTGGAATACGGTAAGGAATTATTGCCAAGCATCCGTGAAAAAACAGCTGAACTCGATAAATTAACTAAGATTGCCTAAGCCTAGATGGCAAAAATAATTAGAAAGTGTGAGTGAAATGAAAAAAATATTAGTTGGCATAATCAGTGTTGTGTCTATAAGTTTAACTGCATGTGATAAACAGGCTAATACAGCCCAAAATACACAAGAAACAAATAAACCCAAAAATTCGGAACAAATTGAACTCAAAATTGGTGATCAAAAAGGAAATATGCGTGCCCAGCTAGAAGCATCAAAACTTCTAGAGGGTATTGATTATAAAATTTCATGGTATGAGTTTCCTGCAGCAGCTCCGGTTGCCGAAGCGTTAAACGCTACTGCTATTGATATTGGTTACTTAGGGGATGCACCTTTTATCTTTGCAAATGCGAATGGAGGTCATGCACGTGCAATTGCGGTTAACCGCTATGATCCATATGCAGTAGCTTTACTGGTGCCTAAAGATAGTCCGATTAAATCCATTCAGGATATAAAAGGAAAAACTGTTACAGCTAATAAGGGCTCAATTGGTCAGCTGGTTACACTACGTGCTGTAGAGCGCGCTGGCTTGAAAGCTTCTGATGTGAATTTTAAATTTCTGCCCCCGGCAGATGGCAAGCTTGCTGTTGCAAATGGCAATGTTGATGTGTGGGCAGTTTGGGATCCATATACTGCCTATGCAGAAGTGATTGATGGTTTCCGAATCATTGAAAATGGACGTGGATTATATTCAGGTTTTACCTTCCTGGCCGGCACAGAGCAGGCTTTAAATGATCAGCAAAAGCGTGCTGCTATCCAGGACTTTATCTACCGACTTGAAGAATCACAAGAATGGGTAAATAAAAACTATCAGTCATTTGGTAAAGAGCTTGCGAAAATCACCGGAATTCCGGAAGAGCCGGCGACATTAGCATTTAAACGTAAAAATGCTAAATGGACTGGCATTACTGATGATGTGATTACCACTTCTCAAGCAACAGCAGATTTCTATCATAAGCACCAACTATTGAGTCAGAAAATTGATGTAAGTGGTTTGTTTGACCGTGAATTTAAAACAAAGCAGACAGGAAATTAATATGAGTGAACAACTGAATGCTTTAACACCAGTGATTGATGCGATTGAACAAGGATTAATAGAGCTGCTGGATGAGAAAAGCTTAATTCAGGGCTTTATCCCAGAGTTTAAAAAGCTCCTCCAAGATTCAACTTGGCTTAAACCTGAATTTAAAAAACCGCATCCGCAATATTACCAACAATATTTATTGTATCTGGATCCCGAAGAACGTTTTTCAATTGTCAGCTTTGTTTGGGGACCGGGTCAAAAAACACCGATTCATAACCATGAAGTCTGGGGAGCAATTGGTGTACTGGAAGGCGCAGAAATCTCTACTCCTTATACCCGTGATGAGGCAGGTTTACATCCAGTTGCTCATGGTGATTATCTCGGAGTAGGAGATATCGACTGGTTTACACCTGCTACTGGCGATATTCATGCTGTTAATAATGCCTTTGACGATCAAGTCTCAATCAGTATCCATATTTATGGAGCAAATATAGGCAAAGTAGAGCGTTTTACCTATCAGCCAGACGGTACAGCCAAACCTTTTATTTCAGGTTATTCAAATATTTAAAGAGTGATGTAGAAAGAATGAAAACGATCATTTATCAAGAAATCCGTGAAAAATTGCTGGCTGGTGAGGAAATTGCAATTGTAGATTTAAGGGAAGAGCATATTTTTGCGCAGAATCACCCTTTATTTGCTACAAATATTTCTTTATCACGTCTTGAAATTGAAATTTATAATCGTATTCCTCGTCTAGATACTCTAACAGTCATTTATGATGATGGCGATGGTCGTGTGGAGCGTGCATACGCAAAACTTACTGAATATGGTTATAACAATATTGCAGTTTTAGAAGGTGGTGTGACCGCATGGCAACGTGATGGTGGTGAATTATTCATAGATGTTAACTCTGCCAGTAAAGCATTTGGTGAGTTTTTAGAGCATCATAAAGGCACTCCATCTCTTAGTGCCGAGGAACTAAAAGCAAAAATTGATGCTCAAGAAAATATAGTTATTTTAGATGCTCGACGTTTTGATGAATATCAAACAATGAGTATTCCAACTGGTATAAGTGTTCCAGGCGCAGAATTGGTTCTGCGTGCACCTTCCTTGGTAAAAGACGAAAATACCCAGATTATCGTAAATTGTGCTGGCCGTACCCGCAGTATTATTGGCACTCAGTCCCTGATTAATGCCAAGTTACCGCATGAAATTTTTGCATTACGAAATGGTACGATTGGCTGGACACTTGCTGGACAACCGCTGGAGCATGGTCTGCAACGTTCATTTGCAGATATTGATACTCAGCTCAATACGCAGGCACAGCAAAATGCTGCAGAACTGGCAAAGCAAGCAGGTGTAAAAAAAATTAATTTAACTGAATTACAAAATCTACAGGCGCAAGTAGATAAAACCACCTATATTATTGATGTACGTACTGAACAGGAATATGCAGCAGGGCATTTACCTGGTAGTCGTTGGGTAGCAGGTGGTCAGTTGGTACAGGAGACTGATCATTATGCGGCAGTACGTGGTGCTCGTATTGTTTTAGTTGATGATCAACTTGTTCGGGCATATATGACTGGTTCTTGGTTAGCACAAATGAACTGGGATACTTATATACTCGAAGATGATTTTTCAAAACTTCTGGCTGAGACTGGAGGATGGAAACCTGCTACACCGAAGATAGACGTTAACCAGTTTATTTCGCCAGAAGAATTGCAACAACTTTCAGCAACACAGAACATTGCTATTTGGGATTTCACCACTGCAGCTAACTACAAAAAGGGGCATATTCCAAACGCACAATGGGTATTGAAAGCAGATGTACCTAAACTGATTCAACAATCACAATTTACCAACAAAGATGCTATTATTGTAACTTGTGGTTCAAGTTTGCTGGCTCAATATGCTGTACCAGAAATCAAAGCTCAACTCAAACCCGATCAAAAAGTATATATCTTAAAAGGCGGTAATGCTGCTTGGGCACAGGCAGGTCTGCCATTATCACAAGAATTAGATTTACTTTCAGAAGATATTGATCGTTATAAACGACCTTATGAAGGTACCGATAATTCAAGAGAAGCAATGCAAGCTTATCTTGATTGGGAGTTCGGTTTAGTCGATCAGCTTAAGAATGATGGCACACATGGGTTCTTTGTAATATAAGATATTAAGTTTATTCAAAATAATAACCATTCTAAGCCAAGAAATATATTTTTATATTTCTTGGCTTAATTAATATTAGAATCACTTAATTCATAACTAAATATTAAGAAAATTGACGTTATCACGAGTAATCTTTAATGTATTATCAAAATTAATGAACTTATTTTCACCTAAAATCTAGTTTATGGTTTTTTAAATGAAAAAATAATATTAATTTTAATAATTTTACCTAGTAAAACTTCATGCTTTACATTTACAAGTTCATGAACTAACTCTGTAAATTAAATTTCTTCCAATTGCTATGATCGATTAAATCTTAAAATTAAACAACTATATAAAAATAAGTCTTAATAAATTCAATTGATTAAGTGATTTATAATTTCATGAATTGGCTTGGATTTTTTTGTGTAACGCGTTGAAATGCACGGGTAAATGCCGCTACAGATTGATAGCCTACTTTTTCAGCGCAATCTGCAATAGAAATACCTTGTGCTAAGAATTGTTGGGCCAATTGAACACGGTAATATAAAACAAATTGCGTTGCTGAAAATCCAGCAATATTGGTAAAGTAATTGGCAAAGTTAGCTCGTGATATACCACAAACTGCTGCCATAGATTGTAAAGTCCAATCCTCTTCAGGTTTCGCAATAATCTCTAAAATAAGAGGATATAGCATTGGATCATTAAATAATGTCCAAAGAGGAATATTTTTATGGTTTCCTTGATTAAAGGTATGACGAATTAGATAGTAAAACAAAATACTGGTAAGGCGTTCAATTAAGCTTACTGAAGCTTCATGATCTAATCTTGCTTCATGACGTATTAAGTCAAATATATTTAAGCATTCAGTTAAAGCCTGATCATCTTGTCTTAAGACCAAATATGGCGGCAATGCTGCAATAAACAATTCAGACAGTTTAGAGCGAAATGTAAAGTAACCACATGCTAAATGTGTAGAACAAGACAGGATATTTGAATCATCACTGTCGACTAAATTGCGTTGTAAGTGGTTTACAGATGGTGCAACACGTTGAGTCGTATCCGTAATAATGAAAGGGATATCTTTTAAAAGAAATATAGCATCGCCTTGATAAAGATGAATAAAGTTTTGCTCTTCAAGTAGATGAAAATGGCAGTCTTGTTGAATAACTAAATGAAAACTTGCTTGACCTTGTCCTTGGATGGAAGTTGACCATTGTTGATGATAACGACTTAAATGCTGAAGAGATGTCTCGATTTCCAAGCGGTCAATCAACCAACTTAGCATTTTTTGAGAATTATTAAGCATAAAAAATTCCAATAGTTTAGACGATAAAGCATTTATAAGTACGAATAAGCATTGAGAGAATACTATAAATTTTCAACACTAAGTACTCTTAACGGAGTACATATCATGACGACTTATTTCAAACCTTTAACTAGTGAACAAGCACCTGAAGAAGCGAAACAACGCATCATCAATGCCGAAAAAGCGAATGGTTTTAGTTCAAACCTTTTAGGTGTTTTAGCATATGCACCAACAGCGTTAGAAATGTACCAAACCGTTTCTGAAATCAATAGCCGTAGCAGCTTAAATGTACAAGAACGTGAAGTCGTGCAATTAGTTGCTGCAACAGACAATGGATGTACATTCTGTGTTGCAGGTCATACAGCATTAGCAAAAAATAAAGCCAAACTTTCACCTGAAATTGTTCAAGCTTTACGTGATCAAGCAGAATTACCTGATGCACGTTTAAATGTCTTGTCTACATTTGCACGTCAAGCATTAATCACTAAAGGTGCTGTCGACGAACAAACCACGCAAGCATTCTTTGATGCTGGCTTTACTGAACAAAATGCTTTAGACGTGCTATTGGGCTTAAGTCTTGCAACTTTATGCAACTATGCAAATAGCTTGGCACGTACTGAACTGAATAGCCAACTTGCTGCACATAAATGGGAACCCAACAATGCTTAATGCCGCTTTAGCTGTTTGGTTAGAACAGCATGCAGAGGCTTTAAATGCAGGCGAAGCAGACGTAAGTCTTGCTTTGCTGCAAAAATTGGGTCAAGCCGACGTATTTAGACAGGGTGTGCCTAAACACTTTGGTGGTCTAGGTAATACTTTAAAAGATGCGATTGAAACCATTGCTGAAGTTGCTGAGTATTCTGTCACAGCTGCATTTGTCAGTTGGAGTCAGCGCACCTATATTGAATATTTACTCACTGCAAAAGCGGATACTTTAGATGAATTTCGTTTCGATGAACTGCTTGCTGGTGAATATGCAGGTGCGACAGGTTTATCTAATGCAATGAAATTCCTCTCAGGCTTAGAACCGCTGCAAATCCAAGCTGAAGCAGTCGAGGGTGGTTGGAAACTGAATGGCAAATTGCCATGGGTCACCAATTTTCATCCTAATGGATTTACGGTTGCTGTTGCTGCTGATAGTGAGCAGGGTCCTTTACTCTTTTTAGTACCATCGAATTACGTCGGTTTTGATCGTCGACCAAATTTGGAATTGATAGGATTGAAGGGCAGTTCTACTGCTGCGGCTATACTTACAGATGTTTTAGTTTCAGAAACAGAATTGTTAAGTGATCAAGCTAAGCAATATCTTCCTGCGATTCGTCCAGCATTTCTAGGTTTACAGTGTGCATTATCGATTGGCTTGATTAAACGTAGCGTGCAACAAGTGATTGCCAAAAAACACTCAAGCTTAGTCAATGATCAAATTGCATATATTCAGCAACAGTTAGATGAAAACTTAGCTGCACTCTTTGCAGGATTGGAATTAGGACAATTTGTCACTCAAGCGCGTCATCTTTTTGAAATTCGAATTGCACTCAGTGAATTGACTCAACATGCAATTCAGCTGGAACTCTGCAGTACAGGTGGCAAATGCTATTTGACCCCGTTTGAAGATGGTTTTACCAGACGTCTCAAAGAATCAGCTTTTATTCCAATTGTGACACCAAGTGTCTTGCAATTAAAAACCGAATTGTCACGTTTAAGTGCCTAGTTGAAGTGTTCAAATCATGAAAAATCAACAAACGTTACTCACTGCCAAGCAACTTACCATCAGTCATGCGGGTAAACCCCAAGCCGTGATTAATGGTGTGAATTTAGACATCCAACAGGGTGAAATTATTACCATTTTGGGACCCAGTGGTGTAGGGAAATCGACATTATTGTCGACACTATCAGGCTTACATGCGCCTGAAAAAGGACAAGTCGAACTATTAGGACAACCCATTGCTCAGCAAAAGTCTGAAATGGCATTTATGTTTCAATCTGCTGTGTTGTTGCCTTGGTTGGATATTTCTGAAAATGTTGCATTTGGACAAAATTTTAAGAATCAGCCCAAACAGAATGAGGCTGAAATCCAAATTCGGGTGAGTAATGCGTTGAAGAGAGTGAAGCTTGATCATATTCCTCATGCAAAGCCAAACACTTTATCGGGTGGTATGGCGCAACGTGTAGCCTTGGCACGAGCTTTAGCCAAATCTCCACGGTTATTATTGCTTGATGAGCCTTTTAGCGCACTCGATGAATTGAATCGTGCTCAATTACAAAGGTTACTGGTTGTTTTAGTGCAAAGCCAAGAAATTGGTGCTGCGGTAATGATTACACATGACATTGATGAAGCCTTACTCATATCAGATCGTATTTTCTTTTTATCAGGTCAACCAGCCAATATCAGTCAAATATGGTCACTCAAGCAAAATCATCCTCGTGACATTTGGGAAAATGAATTCTCAATGATTCGCAATGATATTTTGAAATTGCTGCATCAGCATCAAGCCAAAGTGCTAGAAATTTTTTAAGGAAATAGACATGTGTGATGACGATATCAATCATTCTCGTCGAGATTTTCTTAAATTGATGGGACTTTTTGCCGGAACCGCTGTCTTGTCAATGCAAGCTAGTCTGGCTCAAACAAAGCCTGAAAACACAAAAACCAAACGGGTTAGAATTGGTTATATTCCAATTACTGATGCAACTCCTTTATTGGTTGCCTATCAAAATAAGTTATTTGAAAAACAGGGTTTACAAGTTGATCCACCCATTTTATTTAGAAGTTGGGCTCAACTGGTCGAAGCCTTTTTATCAGGCAGTGTGAATGTCATTCACCTGTTATCACCTATGGCCGTTTGGACACGTTTCGGCAGTCATTTTCCTGCAAAAATTGTGGCATGGAACCATGTCGGAGGTTCAGCACTGACTGTTGCCAGACATATCAAGAGCTTAGAAGATCTTGGAGGGAAGCAAGTTGCGATTCCATTTTGGTATTCAGTACACAACGTAGTATTGCAGGAAATGTTGCGTAATACTGGCCTGAAGGTCATCACCAAACAAAAAGGTAAATTGGCGGCCAATGAAGTAGGAATCATCGTATTACCACCTTCAGATATGCCACCCGCGTTACTCAGTAAGCAAATTTCAGGATACTTGGTTGCCGAACCATTCAATGCTATTGCTGAACATCTCAAGATTGGAAAAATATTGCGATTTACGGGCGATGTCTGGAAAAAGCATGCCTGTTGCGTAGTGTACATGCATGAGAAGGATTTGCAGCAACATCCGGAATGGTCACAAAAAGTGGTGAATAGCATTGTAGAAGCACAGCTTTGGTGCCGTAACCATCGTTCTGAAGTCGCAAAATTAATTTCACGCGAGCATAAACCACGATTAACGCCACATATTCATGCTGTGATTTCTCAGGTAGTCAACCCCGATCCATCTCGGCAGAAGCTTTATTTAAGCACAGGTACAATTAAGCATCCTGCATGGCAAGACCATCGTATCGATTTTCAGCCTTATCCTTTTGAAAGTTATACAGTTGAGCTGATCAAACGGATGCGTCATACCCAAGTTGAAGGCAATTCTGCATTTTTAAAACAATTGAATCCAACTTTAGCGGCACGCCAATTGGTCGATGATCGTTTTGTTAAAAAAGCCATTCAAAAATTAGGCGGCATGAAAGCATTTGGTCTCACTGAATCCTTTACCCGGCAGGAGATTTTTCAATTATGAATAATATTATGATGCCAAATTGGAAATATCATAGTTATGGGCTACTTGGTCTCATTGGCTTTTTCTGCCTCTGGCTGGTTGCAGGGACCTTTATTCCTGAAGGATTTTTTCAGCAATTTACTTTAAGTGCGACATTGACGAAGTTTTTAACGTTAATTCAAGATAGTGAAACCTATATCCATATATGGATGAGCCTCAAACGTGTATTAGTGGGACTAGGTTTTGCCTTACTGATAGGGATTCCTGTGGGATTGCTGATAGGACATAATCAAAAAGCAGATGCATTAACTTCACAAATTTTCCAGTTTTTACGCATGATTTCCCCTTTGTCCTGGATGCCGATTGCAGTGATGATTTTAGGGGTAGGCGATAAACCTATTTACTTTTTACTTGCGTTTGCGGCGGTCTGGCCCGTTATTCTTAATACAGCGACTGGCGTAAAAAAAGTCGATCCTCAATTGTTAAAGCTTGCACACAGTTTAGATGCAACACCACGTGAAATCTTGCAAAAAATTATTTGGCCAAGTGTACTTGGACAAGTATTAGTGGGCTTGCGTTTGGCGATTGGTATTGTCTGGATCGTCTTAGTGCCAAGTGAAATGTTGGGTGTAAGCTCTGGACTTGGGTATTTTATTTTAGATGCCCGTGATCGTCTGGATTATACCGAGTTATTGTCTATTATTTTAATTATCGGTTTTATTGGTTTCGTCTTAGACCGTTTAGTAGTTAGTTTACAAAAGCGTATTGCAATTTGACCTAAAATAAAAAAGCCTGAGTTAATCGGGCTTTTTTATCGCTCAATTCATCAATTTATTCAACTGAGTTCTCTGGTTTGCTTTTGAATAAATTTTCCTACGAACAATCCCAATTCAAATAATCCCCACATCGGTACTGCAAGTAATAACATACTGAGTAAGTCGGGAGGCGTAATAAACATGGAGATAAAAAAGCAGCCAACAATAATAAATTTTCGCTTATCTATAAGCTGTTCTAAAGTGACTACTTTGGAAAGCAATAACACAATAATCAGTACAGGAATTTCAAAACATAAACCAAAGGTAAAAAATAGCTTTAAACAAAAACTTAAATAACTACTGATGTCCGTCATGGGTAAGACAGCATCAGGAGCAATATGCATGAAAAAGTACAGTACAGAAGGCAAAACAATATAACGGGAAAAACTGATGCCAAGATAAAATAAAACTAAGCTTGAGCTAGCTAGTGCCATGATCAATTTCTTTTCTTGCACATACAGTGCAGGCACAATAAAACGCCATATACGCCAAAGCAAAAATGGTAAACAAATTAAAAAAGAAATAAATAGGGTCAATTTAAAAGGTGCAGTAAATGTCGCAGTAATATCGGTTGCGATCATTTGACTGTTCATTGGTAATGCATGTACGAGCGGTTGTGCAAATATTAGATATAGCGTTTGGGCAAAAGGTAATAAACATAAAAAGACAATGGATAGCATCAAGAGGATATGAATTAGACATTTTCTCAGTACTGTCAACTGACTAAGTAAATGTACAACCGTTGATGATTGATCTAGAGGTATCATGAATGCATATGTCTACTTAAATATGAGGAGGTAATGATGTACTCATTAAAGGTTGTGTAACTTAACGGATATAGATTGAGGTGTTCCGCTCGTTTCATGGGAACAATTGCTTCAATCTTTCCTAAACTGCTGTAGGGCAAGCTAATATAAATATGCTCATCAGAATGTAACTCAGCATAAATTTTCTGGCTCAGTATTTTTTCCAAATCTCTTACTTTATTAATTTCAGATTCGAGCGTTTGTTGCAGTTCATTAAGTTTGAGTTCTCGCTCCATATCAGTTTGAAAATTTTGTAGCATCTGCTTAATCTTTTGATATAGCCTATACACCGTTTTTAATAGCTCTAATAGTTTTTCAGGACCCAAAAATATCAAAGCGAAACTGATAAAAAAGATAAGCTCAAACAAGCCAACATTTAACATAGGAGAAGAGGTGAGTTAGTAAATTAGGATTGATGATTTTTACTTTTGGTCTGAGATGAATGGGCAGTTTCATCCTTCGAAGAATCATCTTGGATAGATGTTTTAAAATCCTTAAAAACACCACCTAAATCTTTACCTAAATCTTTTAGTTTTGATGTGCCAAATAATAGAATCAGGACTAATGCAAATAAGGCAATGTGTCCTAGTGATAAACCTAACATGAAGTATCTCTAGATCGTTATATTCAGTAGACTATTTTAAAACGAAGCAGATTTTATTCTTAATAATATTAAATGATTAGCTATTTACTTATAATTTAATAGTATATTTATAAATATGCTGATTTATCTCATAAAATCTTATTTATATTCTTAGTTTAATAACTAAGAAAGAAATATTTCTAAATAGATAGTTATTTATGGGAAATTATTAAAGCCTAAGTACCATTTCAGCAATAGACGGCTTGACAATTCAAGAGTGTAAACATTACTCTATATCAGAATTAATGAACTTATTGACTGGTGTTATTTATTTAACTTATGTTCACCTGAAGTCTAGTTAATAAAACTTTTATTAATTTTATTTATTATTTTCAATAACTTATATAAATAAAAAAATAATTATAAATTTTTGGTTCATGAACCTAATGAATTTATTGATACTTTTATAAAATAGAGTTAATTTGTCCGAGAGATATGGGTAGATATCTATTTTTGGTCTTTTTAGTGATTAGAGATATGACCATTGTCATCAAATTTTAAGGAATTCCTTAAGTTTTTTTCTTATAATTCAATAAAATAATTTTGAATACTCAAAAATTAAATGTAATATAAGTCACATTATGAACCGTTAAGTGAAATACGTTTTGCTTAAACGAATGATTGAGTTAGATCATCTAAATGATGATCGTGCTAGAAGACTCAGGTTTTACACCAAAATATTTGGCAGACTTTATTTTAAATACAATCCTAAACTGAATATAAAAAACCTTCGGAGGGCTTATTTGGCCAAACTAACCATCAACCTGAAAAAACTAAATTCTTACGCTAAGTATTTTTTCTAAAAGACACCGTACATATAGCATTACTTTATGTTAATAAAAATTTAGCATCATTTTTGACGCTTATTTGTTGTATGTGCAAAAGCAAGACATTTTAAATAAAGAATCTTTTAATATGAAAGTTACATATCCAGAGACAGGTATATACGAGCACGAACTCAAAGCAATTGATAAGATTAAAAAGGTCTTTGATCGTGGCGAAAAAACTAAAAACTGGCGAGCATATGCTGGTTTTGAATTTATGCATAAAAATGGAAAAAAAGCAGTAGCGAAAGGTAGTTCTGAGAAATTTGAATATGATCTCCTAATTATTACTCATGCAAACATTTTGGTCATTGAATTCAAAGACTGGAACGGTAAGGAAATTACAAAAGTTGCAGGAAAATGGTACGTAGGTAATAAAGAGCAAGATTCATGCCCTGTAGCTAAAAATGTAAAAAAAATGCAAATTATAGTTAATAAACTAAAGGATAAAGTTTCAGAAAAGAAAGCTAAGGGCATTACATTTCATTACCAAAGTGTTTCTCACTTTGTTGTCATGTGTGGTAAAGCAGATTATTCGCGCCTGCCTCCAGAAGATTTAGAGCACATTCTTTCGATAGATGAGTTTATACAATTAGCTCAACAGAAGAATTTTAATAATATGTTCCGCAAGCATCTGGAACGTGATGGTCGCATATATGATATTAAAAAAGAATATCACGCCATTATTGATGAAATTTTTGCGCCTGACCAAATTCAACCACGCTCTTTGATTATTAATAATCATGAACGAGGTGACTTGATCTTACCGCATCCTAAAAAGATTTATAGCGAGTATAAAGCGCATTCATTGACCATCGTTGGTGAAAAATCTTTAATGCGTTGTTGGGATTTTAATGAATTCAAGTTGAGTAACTCAAGAATGAGTCAGCCTCAACATCGATTCAACTTGATCTGCAATGAGCGCCGGGTTTTCCAAAAAATTAAAACAGAAAAGCCTGATCTTTATCAAAGTTGTTTGCACCCGATTACAAACCCAAGTCTTGATGACATGACATCAAAATATAATGAGTTGTATGAGTTGCCTGAGAACAGCTATCGAGTCAACGAATTCATCGGCGCTTATGCTGAGAAAATGTCTGAATCTGAGAAATTGGATTTATTCCAGATTTTGCTTGGTAAATTTAATCACCTACATCAAATGGGAATTACTCATGGTGATGTGGGTGATCATAGTGTGTGGATCTCTTATAAAAAGGAGATATTGCTATCCAATTTTTCGGCAGCAAATGATCAAATACAGCCCTCGAAAATTGACCCTGAACTGGCTAACGAACTCCCATTTTTGAATACAACAGCTCATCTTCCGAATCTTGCGCTGACAGCTGCACAAAAGGATGTGTATTGGTTAGGGCAGTTAATCCTTCATATTTGGAAGAATGCTCGACTGAGCCCACGTTCATTGAAAAAATTTAGTCTTGAGGAGCGAGATCAGAACCACTGGTTAGAGCGTATTTTAACACGAGCTTTGACAGGGAAATATGATAATGCATGTGCAGTATTCCAAGATTTCTTAGCTCAAAAACCTGCTGAACAAGTTAGTTATGAACTTGATGCAGATGTACTGAATCCATATTTAAATCAGACAAATACCTATATCAGTTACCCGATATTTGGCGCGCCTATTGATGCTAACCAAAATTTTACACTCTATGCATCAGGCAACATGTTAGTCAAAACATGGATGGGTAAAGTTGCATCTGCAATGACAACTTATCAAAAGAGTTGTTTTAAGCGATTCTTTGAAGAACTTAAAATGACGCAGGCTCTCAATTTGCCATACCTTCCTAAGATTATTGATTTTGGTTTATCAACTAGCACAGCATGTGTGTATCTAGTAACTGAAATGGTAAAGGGTGAAGCTTGGTCAACGGTTATTGAGGGCTTAACTGAGGATGAAAAAAATGAACTTTCACTTCAGTTATTGCATTCTCTGAAAAAATTTCATGAGCATGGCTTTCAACATGGAAACTTGGATGATGAAAAGATTCTAGTAGATAAAACAAACTTGAAAGTTAGTTTTAATGATTGCTTCCATCCTGAAGTACCACAACCTGATTCTTCTAATGCTTATTTCCCATCTGATATTGAAGATCCAACAGTCATTCAGTGTGACAACTTTACTGCATTGAAATTAATCGCAGATCTATACGATATAGACTTGGCTGTGGATGATGTGGCTTCAATGGATCCTACTTTATCCTGGCTAAATACAGCCTTGAGCATAGAAGGAATGGAAGATCCAAGTGTACGCTATATTGATAATTCTCGCTTTATAGAGGCATTTGAATGTAAGGGTGCTATTGTAAAAGAAGCTCCTCAGATTAGTATTTATACAAGTAAGGTTGAGACGCCCTTTACGATTTATCCCGAAAACGGCAAAGTTTATATCCAACTTGAGGCAGCAAGTGAGGGGGATTTTCGATTTACACTTAGCGGAATCAATGGCATGTTAAAAGGGTTTTATAAGCCCCATGAAAATCAATTAAGTTTCCTTGATTTTGTCAAAAAACAAGACCTGTGGTGGAAGGCTAGTAGGGATGCAGATCTGACTATTGATGTTAGCATTGAAGTCCACCCGATATCTGGGATGAGTAAGCGTGACAACATTGTAGAGTTAAATGACTTCTTAGCAAAAGATCAAAACTTTAAGGATGCTATTGAACAGTTTAAGCAAGCACAGCTCAAAAGGACTCAAGAGAAAGAGGAAACATTACGGGCTCTGCGTGAACAAAAAGCATTACAAGAAGAGATAGGCGATGTTATAGCTACTGATGAGCTTATGGCACAGCCAATGAGTCATCTGCCTACACATAGCCACTTAATTGATATTGAAACGAAAGAGTTGTGGAAAAAAGTCATGGCGACTGAGCGTCATGCACATCCTACAATCACTCTGTCTGAGCCGTTAAAGATAGTTTCGAGCAAACATTTTAAAGATTCAAAGAGTGCTATTGCATACTATGACTCTGCAGAAGATGTTTCAGCTAAATTTTCAAAGACCGATAAAGTCGATGTAATGTGCACTAAAGAAACTGGGGCGGGAGGTGATTACACTTTCTGCATAGGTACGGTGAATATTGCGCAATCAAAAGTCGGAGAATTGTGGATCGATTTTTGTAAAAAAACAAATGAAGTTCCTGAAGAAGCAACACTGTTTCTACAAAGCAAGGCAGATAAGTCATCTAATCGGAAACGTGCAGATGCTCTGACAAATATTCTGAGTAATAAGGCTGTCATTGAAAATCTCGTAGATTACTTTGAACCATCATTAGTGATTGAAGCAAAAGATTATGAGATTGAAGTGCCTGATGAAGATCTAGATCACTATAACAAATACAAAAATGGGGAATTGGTTAAAGCCCTCAATCCATTACAACGTAAAGCGTTCCGTAATGTGCTTAAGTATGGACCTGTATCACTATTAAAGGGACCACCAGGAACCGGCAAAACTGAATTTATCTCTATACTGGCTCACTATCTCTATGATAAACAAAATGTATCTAACATCTTAATTGTTAGTCAGTCGCACGAAGCTGTAAATACAAGTGTTGAGCGTATACGTCAGCTATGCACAGAGTATGACACACCATTAAGTATTGCTCGAATAAGCAATAAAGAGAGTGCTGTGTCTCCTGAATTAAAAGATGTCTATACAGGCTCAATTATTACGAGCCAGATAGAGCTGTTTAAGTCTAATATTAAAGAAAGAGTGCTTGAGCTTGCAAAAGATTTATCACTTGAAGCTGAATACTTGAGCGATCTTTATGAAATCAGAGTCACTATTTTAAATAGTCTTAAATCTGCGTATCAGTCAATCGACCAAGATGATCTTGATCAAAAGTTTAGTTTCTCATTAGAAGAGTATACCCAGGCTTTCAAATCAGCAATGCATAAGCTGAAGAGCATGTTTGACGGAAATCAAGACTTTTGGGATCAACTGGAAGACTGTATCAATGATAAAGAGATAACAGTATTAAACCAGTTAAATAAGATCGACATGATTACGTTCGCAGCACTTAATCAATACTACGGGGTATCTAATGAGGAAGGACTTAAAGCGAAAGCCTTGATCAATATTGCCCTAGATTATGAACCATTAATTGAAAGCCAAAATGCTAATTATGAAAGTTTTCTGGTCAAAACAAGGCAATTAGTCTGTGGCACATGCGTTGGTGTTGGCCAACAAAGTATTGGAATCGCCAATCACGTATTTGATTGGGTGATTATTGATGAAGCAGCACGTTCAATCGCTTCAGAATTGGCAATTGCAATGCAGTCAGGTGCACGTATTTTATTAGTTGGGGATCAAGACCAACTTCCTCCACTATATTCGAGCGATCATATAAAGGCTTTAGCTAAGCAACTTAAGATATCAGATGATGATTTGGAAGATAAATTACAAAGCGACTTTGGCCGTATCTTTAATTCACATTATGGACTAAAGGCTAGTTCAGAACTCTTGTCACAGTACCGAATGAGTCCGAGCATCGGCGAATTAGTTTCAGACTGTTTTTATGAAGGAAAACTTGAAACTGAAGTTGTCGATTCTCGTGGTTTAAGTGATGAAGAGCTGAAAGAAATTAAGTTAAAGCGGATTGTGCCTGATAACTATGCATCCGACATCGTAATAGAATTGAATTCAACAGTTACTTGGGTGGATACTGGGAATGCTGAGCATTTCAAAATGGAGAAAGGTAGTAGTATTTATAACCCACATGAAATTAATGAAATTATCGATTTTCTTCAGCGGATTGACCAAGACAAACTCTTGTTAAATAAATTAGTGCCAGAGCCTGATTCCCTTAAAGAGCCTGCTATTGGTGTAATTTGTACCTATGCTGAGCAAAAAAACCGGTTAAGAAAAGCCTTCTCTTTGTGTGAAGTGTCAGATGCATTGAGATCAATTGTGCGTATTGATACGGTGGATAGTTATCAAGGTAAACAGAATAAGATCATCATTCTCTCAGTTACGCGAAATGATCCAACTAAGTTTCCTGCATTTTTGAAGTCACCAAATCGTGTGAACGTGGCTTTATCTCGCGCAATGGATCGTCTTGTAATCTTTGGTGCGTCAGAAATGTGGCAAGGAGTCAACAGTAACTTACCTTTAGGACGCGTATTAAATTACATCAAGTGCCGTGAAAATCAGACTTTAGAATATCGATATATTTCAAAACGCGCCATTGTCAAAATAGTACAAAACAATCCGCACATTAATAAAAATAGATCAAAAAAATATAGAAAGGCAGGGGTATAACTCATGGAAAATTCACTAAGAAGCTATCATGACGTAGATGTTACATTGCCATCACAACTATTCAATGTGGCATTTAGCTATACCACAACAGATACCTTAGATTTTATTGATTCTATGGTATTGCGCCTATTGGTAATTGCACCACTTTCTGCTGAAAAAATAGCGCGGTTCTTAGGGTTATCTAATCATGAAACAGATGTGCTATTAACTAAATTATTAAAACAAATGCAGATAAAACATCTTGAAGATGATCGATTTGCTCTGACTCAGCGACTTGAGAAAGCATTCTCGGATGTTTGTGCAATTCCTTATGTAAATAAGATTGAGGACAATATTCAAAAGATGAGTTTTGAGATGATTGGCTTGAATCCTGAGCCAGTTAATCCCAACGCATCTGACAATGGGGCAAATTCAATTAAATTAGATGCTTCTAACCAATACCTTTCAAATGGTGAGTCTTTGGTTAGTAAGGAGTTTCAGAAAAATTTTCGATTTTATTTCAGCCAAGGATTAGTTAAGTTGAATCCATCAGTGGATGAAAAGAAGCTGCAACTGTATAAAATGAGCCAAGTGGAAAAATTGCGAGACCATTCTCGTCGTTTTACATTACCATTGACGCTTGATGAGAATTATACACCTACAGAGATTAGTGATTTTAATCACATGGAAAATCTTAACAAAATCGAAGATTCTCTTTACGCTGCTCTTAGATCAGCTAAGAAGCCACAAAATATTGAGGATATTCTAAAGGTACTCCATGAATTAGATATGGAGGATACTTTTTCAGTTGAATCTATTTTTAGCGAGAATAAGCTTAATTTAGATCGCTTATTTAAGCTAGAACACAAATCCAATGAATACTTTATCGGGCCAATATATTCTAAGGAAAATTCAGACCTGTTTTTCAAAACAATCAAACAATATCAAGACCAGAATAATGATGATAAACAGCTGTATTGGTTAGCTCCATCAGATGAATTTTGGGGTAAGTCAGATAGATTTAGTGATTTTATTGATCGTTTATCGACAACCACAATTACCAAAAACTTTAAATGCTTCTTACCAGTGGCATACAGAAATGATAAACAATCAATCGCAAGTTATAAAAAACTAATCACAGCTGAGGCAGGAGCCAAGCACTTTCTAACGTTTAAGGAAAGTAGTGTAGTTTTTGACGGTAATTTTGAGCTTTTGGTTATGAAAGACTCTTTTTGTGTTTTGATTATTCACGTTAGTGATTCATCCACAAATATTTTAACAACAGTGCCTGTGGGTATTATTGTCAAAAATAAGGCTATTGCCCAATCGTTTTATAAGTTTTTTGAAGACTTAGAGAACGATGGAGAGAACTTCTTTGGTTTATTAAATTCTAAAAAATAGAATAATCATCTTAAAAAGCTAGCAGATTTGCTAGCTTTTTTAAACTCAAATTAGAGTGGCAACAATCCAGACCAGACATTTCTACTTTGAAGTGGCTTTGTTGCACAAAGATTTGAAATGCAAAGCGCCCCTAATTGAGCCAAATTTAAGGCGTAACTTGGGTAAGTGGTCGACCTAATTCCGTAAATCTGTTAAGGACTGCTACACGTGCATGGATCTCATTCACTTGGCTA
>JASLHF010000206.1 GCA_030152275.1 Acinetobacter sp.
TTGAATAAGTATACAGATGCTTATATTTCAGAAATCACTCAGCGGTTGAATCATCGCCCAAGAAAAAGACTCGGATTTAGAAGCCCAAGTCAGGTATTATGGCAACAACATGGTGTTGCACTTCAAATGCAAATCTAAGTAATTTTAAAAATTCTAAAATGCCTCATGATCGGTTTCTTCGCGCTCGTCGTTTTTTTAGGAATAGGAGCGTATATTGCAGATGAATTTTTTGATTATGCGGCAAGCATAGACAGTTGTGCTGATTCAGGCGGTGTATGGAATGATGATCAAGAACAATGCAGCTATGATCCAACTCAACAGATAATTATAAATAAAAAGAACGTAGAGCAATGGTGCATTATCGAAATACCTAAAACTTTATTGGTGAATGATGTTTTTTTTGAAGGCTGGCTAATAAAACAATCTGACATTTCTAGAGTATTTAAAAGTCCGAGTCAGGTATTATGGGAACAACGTGGAGTTGCACTTAAAATGCTAATCTAGGAATTAAATAAGATAGGGTTTAATTTGAGTGGAAGAATGTATATATAACGGGTGTTTAGGCTCGCCAGTTTTATTCAGTTCTAAATAATATAATTGATTTTTTAACAGCTTTTTAACAAAAGAAGCCCTTTGTTTATATGTCCCGGTATTGCCCCAGCAGGCAATAATTTTTTCAGATTGTGATGCCAGTAATTTCAGATAATCATTATTTTTAGCACCGACTGGATCTTCTTGAGCCATCATATCGTATGGTTTAACTGCACGATAGGCAAAAAGATTTGCCATGTAAATGCCGCCACCGCCCCAGCTTTTAGCAAAGTTAATACAGCGGGTAATTGTGGCATCATCCTGAATGTGATCTGCTGTTGATGGATTTAAGCCAATAAACGTGAAAAAAGGTTTGTCTTCATCCCAAATTCGCCATAGAGAATAGCGATATTGACCGCACTCTGAAATTTCAGCACCTTTTTTCATGATTAATTATCCTTGATGACGGCTGCTACTACCTGATTATTTTATTTTAAGGATTGTATAAAGGTTCAGAGAAAATATTTCCCCCTGAACCTTATTTACTTAAATTTGCTCAGGCACACCAAACAATTCTTTAAATGCCTGATCAGGCCGCGGCTGCTTCATAAAGCTTTCACCCACCAAGAAGGCATGAATGTCATGTTCCTGCATCATTGCGACATCAGCAGGAGTGGCAATACCGCTTTCAGTCACTAAAAGACGTGAAGGCTCAAGCAATTTTTTCAAACGCAATGATGTATTTAAATCGACATCAAAGGTTTTTAAATTGCGGTTGTTCACACCTAAAATGCAGCGCTCAGACAGGCGTAAAGCGCGTTCAAGCTCTTCTTCATCATGCACTTCAACCAATACATCTAAGTTGTGTTCAAAGGCTGTTTTAGACATTTCTTCTAATTGCTGATCTGACAAACACGCCACAATCAGCAAAATACAGTCGGCATGTAAAGCGCGCGCTTCAATCACACCATATGGATCAATCAAAAAGTCTTTACGCAGGGCAGGCAGGTCGCAATGTGTGCGAGCAATTTGAATGTTTTCATCTGCGCCTTGGAAAAAATCCACATCCGTTAAAACAGATAAACATGCCGCGCCGGCTTCTTGGTATTGCTGCGCAATTTCCGCCGGATTAAAGTTTTCACGGATAATCCCTTTTGAAGGCGATGCTTTCTTGATTTCGGCAATTACGCCCGGACGCTTGCTTTGCAAAGACTGCGCAAAACCGCGTACAGGTGTTGCTGCCTGTGCCAGTTGTTCAACATCTTTATAGCTGCGCTGCTTTAAACGCGCGGCAAACTCTTCCTGCTTGCGGTCAACGATTTTACCCAAGATGGTATTTGCGATATCAACCATGATTTCTTTCCTAGACCGGTTAAGCTTGATATTGTTTTAAGGTTTTGGTGAACTCGGACAGCACGTCCATTTTTTCTAAAGCTTGGCCGCCATAGATAATATCATGCGCCAGCGCCACGCCTTGCTTGTATGAGCTGGTTAAGCCAGATACATAGATGCCTGCACCCGCGTTCAATGCAATCATACTGGCCGCTTTTTCACCTTTAGGTGATTTTTTCTTGCCTAAAGCATCTTTAATCAGCGCCAAACTCTCTGCTGCGCTATCGACCGATAAGCCAGTCAGCGTTTGTGATTCAATATCGGCTTCTTCTGGAACGATTTCCCATTCGGTAATTTCGCCATTTTTAAGTTCAGCAACATAGGTTGAAGAGGCAAGGCTGATTTCATCTAAACCGTCTTTAGAATGCACCACCATCACATGTTCAGCGCCAAGCTGCTTCAGCACTTCAGCCATTGGGCGGCACAGTTCTGTAGAGAACACACCAATGACAAAGCGTTTTACCCCAGCCGGATTCGTAAGCGGGCCCAGTAAATTGAAAATACTGCGGAAACCCAGTTCTTTACGCGGGCCTGCAGCATATTTCATCGCTTTGTGATGGTTCGGCGCAAATAAGAAGCCGACGCCCAAATCGCGGATGCAGCGTTCAGTCTGTTCCATTGTCAAATCAAGATTAATGCCGGCTTGTTCGAGCAGGTCAGATGAACCTGATTTAGAGGACACGCCGCGGCCGCCATGTTTGGCAATGGTGGCGCCGGCTGCAGCAATCACAAAACTTGATGCGGTTGAAACGTTAAACAGGTTTTGACCGTCGCCGCCCGTACCCACAATATCCACTAAATGCGGCAGATCACTGACATCTATTTTAATGGCCAGTTCACGCATGACACGTGCAGCGGCCGTAATTTCATCGATACTTTCGCCTTTTAAACGCAGGCCCATCATCAGTGCGCCAATTTGCGCATCGGAAGCTTCACCCTGCATGATGGTGCGCATCACGTCTTCCATTTGCGGCTGAGTAAGTTCGATATTTTTGGTAATGTTATTTAAAGCTTGCTGAATATTCATAATATAACTGCACCTGTATTAGGCATAAATTTCTAAGAAGTTTTTGAAAATTTGATGGCCATGCTCACTTAAAATGGATTCTGGATGAAACTGCACACCTTCAACCGGCAAGGTTTTATGCTTCACGCCCATAATCTCTTCAATCGTGCCATCTGTTTCATTGGTCCAGCAGGTGATTTCCAGACATTCCGGCAAAGTCGCCTGATCAATCACTAATGAGTGATAGCGCGTTGCAGCAAAAGGAGAAGGAAGATTGCTGAAAATACCCTTATCGCTGTGATACATGTCCGACAAACGGCCATGCATGACTTTTTTAGCGCGGATAATGTTGCCTCCAAAAGCTTGACCAATCGCTTGATGGCCAAGACAGACACCCAGCAACGGAATTTTTCCGGCAAAGTGCTGAATGGCAGGTATTGAAATTCCTGCTTCGCTTGGGGAACATGGGCCGGGGCCAATGACCAAATACTTCGGTTGCCATCGCTCAATATCTTCCAAAGTGACGGCATCATTGCGAACGACTTTAACTTCTTGATTTAACTCGCCAAAATATTGGACGATGTTATAAGTAAAGCTGTCGTAATTATCAATCATCAGAAGCATGAGTTTAATAACCTATTGAAATTTGTGCACTTAACTGTGCTTATATAGTCCGAATCGGCTCGCTGTTTTTCTGACGTTTAAAACGTATTATTTATCCGTGATATAAACACAAATAAATCTGAAAAATGGAGCGCAAGCCATCATAGCAAAAAATAAGCATTTTCTGCTGAACTATTTCTATGATAATGCTTGATAAGTGTTATGCCTTAAGGCGTTATAGCGCGCTGTCCTCAAAGCAAGAAATAAAGGATGAAAGAAGCCGGCTGGATAAAGCCGTTAAAGTCAGAGCAGCCGATGAAATAGGCAGAGATGTTTTTGATTATGGTATTTCTGACCTAAACAGACAGTACAGGTTTAAAATTGATGCAACCCGCATGTAAGATATTTTTATGCCTCTGGGCATTATGAAATGCCAGAGCATACATACTATTTTTATAGTGCAGATAATGAGCGCTCAAATCTGTGTGATGCTTACCGCAAACATGCGTAACTGTTTTTCACTTAAATGGTGCATTTTTTGTGAGGCAGGGCAATGTGAGCAAGAGGAGTCCAGCTTAAACCTATGCGCATAATATGACCATATAAACAAAAATATCAAAGGTGTGCTGTCTGAGCTTATATTTGCTTAATTGGGTGAAATAATCATCAAGACGTCAAAATTTTAGGACAAAATTCAGCACTTATTTATCATTATTTTTTAATTTAAATTAACTTTTTATGAAGATAATACTGATGTAAAACCGTGAGGTGAAAAGCAGTGCACATCAGTTGATCTGAAATTGCACCAAATTGGAACATAGTTAAACTCTTTTTGAACAAATTCACCGGATAGTGTCTGAATATGGTGCATTTGCGCTGACACACAGTATAATAGCTTGAAAGCGAAGCAGCATAATCTTCAATTCTGATAAGGAATTCAATATTTTATCTTAGCTTTTAAAAGTTGGTACGGTAATTGCTTTATAACTGCCAACTACTAACACGCACTTTGCGAGTGCAGCAAAAAAACATCGGAGCAAAATGAGCATGGCGAACAAGGTCCTTCAACTCATCCAAGAAAGTGGCGCAAAATGGGTCGATTTCCGCTTTACTGATACTAAAGGTAAGGAACAGCACGTTACTTACCCAGCAGATACAATTGATGAAGATACGTTTGAAGACGGTAAAATGTTTGACGGTTCTTCAATTGCTGGTTGGAAAGGTATCGAAGCGTCTGACATGATTTTACGCCCAGATGCAGAAACAGGTTTTATTGACCCGTTCTTCGCTGAGCCTACAGTAGTTGTTACTTGTGATGTTATCGAGCCATCAACTGGTCAAGGTTATGATCGTGACCCACGTTCTATTGCTCGCCGTGCAGAAGAATATCTAAAATCTACAGGGATTGGTGATACTGCATTCTTTGGTCCAGAACCAGAATTCTTTGTATTTGACGAAGTGAAGTGGGACATCGATATGTCTGGCGCTCGTCATACATTAATCGCTGAAGAAGCTGCTTGGTCTACTGGTAAAGATTACGAGTCTGGTAACTCTGGTCACCGTCCACGTGTTAAAGGCGGTTACTTCCCAGTTCCACCGGTAGATTCTCATCACGATATGCGTGCTGAGATGTGTAACAAAATCGAAGACATCATGGGCGCTGGTCGTGTAGAAGTTCACCACCACGAAGTTGCATCTTGCCAGTTAGAAATTGGTGTAAGTTTCAACACTATGGTTCTTAAAGCTGACGAAGTACAA
>JASLHF010000217.1 GCA_030152275.1 Acinetobacter sp.
GCATCAATTTTTTTCAAAAGAGCCGCCAAAAAGCACTGGCCGTGAAGACTTTAACTTGGAATGGCTGGATGAACAGATTCTCGATTGGCGCGGTGATCTTGAATATGACGAATTGGAAGATACGCCGGAAAATATTCAGGCGACCCTGATGAAACTCACCACCCGCGCCATTAAAAAAGCCATTTACCGCTCCGATATGGATACCGGCGAAGTTTATGTCTGCGGCGGCGGCGCCTATAACTCACACTTGCTGGAACAGCTGCGCTGGCGCCTGCGCAAGCATCAATGGACCGTTCAAAGCACAGCAGACTTAGGTTTAAGCCCGACTTGGGTGGAAGCCACCGCTTTTGCGTGGCTGGCCATGCGCTTTATGAATCAGTTGGCAGGGAATCTCCCAGCGGTTACGGGCGCACAAGGCTACCGCGTATTGGGTACCATAACATCTGTTTAAACATGCCATTAAATGACTGCAAAATAAAAAGCCTGCTGAACAGCAGGCTTTTTTTTACAAATCACTTCAATCTTTGCTTCAGCGCATCATGCTTTTCGCATTTTCACTGCGGATTACGCCTAAAATCTGCTGTCCGGCACGCCCTGTTGGACTCAAACCGAACTTGATCTGTTCCTGACGGATCGCTTGACGGGTTTTGTCGCCAATCAAACCGTCAACAGCGCCAATATCATAGCCTTTATTTAATAAATACTGCTGGATTTCACGGCGTTCGGCGCGTGAAGTTCCAGCATCATCAGTTGGCCATGCGGCAGCAAAAGCGCCCTTGCCCTGCAAACGGTCAGATAAGTGCGCAATCGCCAAAGCATAACTTTCCGCCGCGTTATAACTATAGATAGCATCAAAATTTTTAAAAACTAAAAACAGTGGCCCATTGGCGCCGGCCGGCGCCATAAGGCCTGCTTGTGCGCTGTCAGATAAATCACCCTGAATGACAGGAGTGCCATCCGCGCGCACCAAACCTTGACCAGCCCAATACGACAGCGCTTTTTTATTACGGCGGCTTTCGCCTGCAATAGATACGCCAAGCGGGTTTTTCACCTCAAAGCCCCACGGCTGTCCGGTTTGCCAGCCGCGTTTTTTTAAGAAATTGGCGGTAGATGCAAGAGCATCCGGTGTGCTGGAGACCAAATCACGCCGGCCGTCACCATCAAAATCAACTGCCAGCTCTTCATAGGTTGACGGCATGAATTGTGTATGGCCAAACGCGCCCGCCCATGAGCCTTTTAACTGTGATTCATTTAAATCGCCGCGCTGTAAAATCCGCAGAGCAGCAAAAAATTCACCTCTAAAATAGCTTTGACGGCGCCCCTCACAGCTTAGTGTGCCCAAAGACTGTAATAAAGGATAGGTTCCTGCGATACCGCCAAAATTACTTTCCACACCCCACACTGCAACCACCGTTTCAGCAGGCACACCATAAGCTGCAGCCACACGGTTGAGCACCTCACGGTTTTCCGCTAATTTTTGACGGCCCAGCTGCACCCGCTCATCATCTACCAGTCCCGACAGATAGTCCCAGATCGGAGTCGAAAATTCCGGCTGATAATTCAGCTTTTCAATCACAGAATAATCCGGCGTTAAATTTTGCGTATAGCGGTCATAGGTTGAAGCGCTAACCCCTGCACTCAGCGCCTGAGGACGCAAATTGGCCAAACAGCTTTGAAAATTATTTTGCGGGGCGCTGGCGCTGTATTGTGTTCGCGCATCTGTACCTGTGCTGACAGGCTGTCCATTAATAATCAATTCTGCATGAGCCTGAACCAAGGCCAGACCTGCAGTGCCTAAAGCGAAAATAATGCGGCGCATAATATCCATGATCACGGTTTTGTATTTTATTTTTCAACCATACCAGCTCAGCAGCAAATGAAAAGGCACAAAACGTAAATTTAAATTCATATTGCCTTCAACTTTAAATTCATGACTGAAATTTGAATTTAAAACAAGTTATCCACACAGCAGCTTTTAAATTCATTCTTAAAAAAAGAACATTTTAAATTTAAATTCAAAAGTTTTAAATTTAAAACCATAAAGTCATTTTATTAAGTTATCCACAGATAGACTTAGTAAGACAATTATTATTAATATCAATTTCTTAAGCTATAACAAGTAGAAATATTCATCCAAATGGTTTTTTTCAGTTTTTAAATTCAAATGTTTAAATTTAGAAAATCCGGAATGAATTCATATTTTAAATTCAAAGCTTTGAATTCATATTTTGTACAGATCGGTGCTTTTGAATTCATTTAAATTTAAAAACCAACTTTAAATTCAAAACGGCGTTGCTATTTTTTAGTTGTTACTTTTTAGACGCTGTCCGCCGCACCGAAAGCGATAAAACACAAAAAACGATGTGATTTTTCAGCAGATTATTTATAAACGAATGAACACTTTATGATCAATAACTCTTTCCGCTTCACCGATAAATGGCGCGAAATCGCAAAGAGGCGCAATCATGCCCGAAGTACAGGCATAAAAAAAGCGGCCATGGGCACGACCGCTTTTTTATCATTCAAACTTGCGTTTAAATGGTCATATCTTCGCTCAGCGCCAGTGGATTCGGCAAAATTTTCGCCAATTCGCGGCATAGCGGCGTTAATTCTGCACTGTCATTCGGCATCAGCGTAATGTGACCAATTTTGCGGCCTTCACGTTCAGTTTTGTTGTACAGGTGCAAATGTGCGCCATTGAGCGCCAATACGTCTTCAGACTTCGGATATTGACCAATAATATTGATCATCACGGTTGGACGTACCACTTCAGTTGAGCCTAAAGGTAAACCTGCCACAGCGCGGATATGATTTTCAAACTGTGAGCACACAGCGCCTTCAATCGACCAGTGACCTGAGTTGTGCACACGCGGCGCCATTTCATTGGCATATAGGCCTTTGTCTGTCACAAACAGTTCCAGCGTCAATACACCCACATAATTCAAATGATTGAGCAGGCGGGTGATGTAGTCTTGCGCCACAGGCTGTAAATCAGCACTGTTTGGTGCAGGGACAATCGAATGCGACAAGATGCCGTTGTGGTGATGATTTTCAGCCAAAGGCCACGTTTTCACATCACCGTTTTGACCGCGTACCGCAATAATGGACACTTCACGTGAGAAAGTCACAAAACTTTCGGCAATCAGTTCACCGGCAGGGCCAAGTTCCGCCCAAGCTTGGTCGATTTGATCAGCAGTGCGCAGTACAAATTGACCTTTGCCGTCGTAACCGCCGCGTGAGGTTTTCAGTACGATCGGCAAACCCAGTTCAGCCACAGCAGCTTGCAGGCTTTGCAATGAAGTCACCGCTTTATATGGCGCCACTGGAATCGCCAATTCATCAAACAACGCTTTTTCAGACAGGCGGTGCTGCGCAATCGCCAAAGCTTGACGCGGCGGATGCAGATCTTTGTTTTTAGTCAAAACATCTACATCTGCTAATGGTGTATTTTCAAATTCCAAGCTGAAAACATCTGCGCTGTTCATAAACTGCTGCAGGCCATCCATCGCTTTGGTTGAAAAAACCGGACCTAAAGCGGCTGAAGGGCAGTCTGTACTGGCTTCAAAGAAAGTGCATTGAATATTCAGCGGCAGAGCTGCTTGCGCCATCATGCGGCCGAGCTGGCCGCCGCCAAAAATACCGATGGTTTTATCCATGATCTGTGTCCCGTTTTAAGCTTGACTTAGTTTTGACCTGGAATATTATTGCCCGCCACTTTTTCAGTTTGCGCTGCACGGAAATCCGCCACATTTTTTGCAATATCAGGACGGGTTAAACCTAAAATTTGCGCCGCCATGATTGCTGCATTGGTTGCGCCAGCAGGGCCAATCGCCAAAGTGCCTACAGCAATACCCGCAGGCATTTGCACGATCGAAAGCAGTGAATCAACACCATTTAAAATCGATGATTTTACCGGTACACCCAGCACAGGAAGATCAGTCTTTGCTGCACACATACCCGGTAAATGCGCTGCGCCGCCAGCACCGGCAATAATCACTTGAATGCCGCGTTCACGCGCAGTTTCTGCATATTCAAACAAACGGTCTGGAGTACGGTGCGCTGACACAACCTCCGCTTCAAATGGCACGCCCAGCTGTTTCAGCATATTGGCAGTGTTTTCTAAAGTGGCCCAATCAGATTGAGAACCCATGATAATTCCAACGAGAGGAGTGTCTTGTGAAGCGGCCGCATTCATTGCAATGTTTCCAGAGATAATTAAGTGAGATAAATCTCGACGAAAGCCAAGCTTTAATAAGAGCCCCACATTATAGACTGATTTTTCATCTCACCAAAATTTAACAGTCAAAGTAACAGCGTATTTTTATTGTTTTTTCAGCATTATTTAAAATTGCCATTAAAAATAGGGGTATAGCCTTTAAGCCCAGAGCTTATTGGCTACGGAAGACAAAATACACACAACCCAGCAGACACAATCCCGCCCATAAATAGTCCAATTTAAAGGGCTGTTTAAACAGAAAAATCATAAATGGGACAAACACCAGTAAGGTCACGGCTTCCTGCGTGATTTTCATTTCTCCCATTGACCAGCCATGCTGCGCCAATAAACGCGTGGCAGGAATCATAAAACTGTATTCCAGCAAGGCAATGGCCCAGCCAAAAAGAATCGCTTGCCAGAGCGGCGCATCATGTAAAAACTTCAGATGACCATACCAGGCCAATGTCATGAAACAGTTGGAAATGATGAGGAATACAAGGGGCAGGGACATGAGCATCTGAGGCTTAAAAAATTTGCGCCTATTGTACGATTTTCAAGCCTGCAGATCGGATTATTTGTAAAGTTTTCACCTGGCTTTCAAGCTAGGCTGCAATCCATTTTCTTCATTGAAAATCGCCGCGATTTTTTTGCATCAGCGAATACAAAAAAATCTATCTTTTCCCCAAGACCCTTGCTATGGTTGCTTTCAAATTGAAATAAATCTGACAACACCACCAAAAACAACGTGATGTGTCTATAAAAGAAGTGGAGTGAACAGGCATGCATCTGCATATTTTGGGTATTTGTGGCACCTTTATGGGCTCGTTAGCATTATTGGCGCGTGACTTAGGCCATAAGGTGACCGGTTCCGACCAAAACGTCTATCCACCGATGTCGACTCAGTTAGAAAATGCAGGCATTACCTTAATGCAAGGTTATGACCGCAGCCATTTACAGCCGCATCCTGATCTGGTGATTGTCGGCAATGCCATGAAGCGCGGCATAGATGCCGTGGAATATATGCTCAATGTTGGTCTGCCTTATATTTCAGGCCCGCAATTCCTTGCTGACCATGTGCTGCAAGGCAAGCATGTCTTAGGTGTAGCAGGTACGCACGGTAAAACCACCACCACCACCATGCTGGCGTGGGTGCTGGATCAAGCAGGTTTAGAGCCGGGCTTTTTAATTGGCGGTGTGCCTTTAGGCTTCACTGAAAGCGCGCGTTTAGGCGGCGGCAAATACTTCTGTGTTGAAGCGGATGAATATGATTCTGCCTTCTTCGACAAGCGTTCCAAATTCGTACATTACCATCCTAAAACTGCGATTTTAAATAACCTTGAATTTGACCATGCGGATATTTTTGATGATTTAGCAGCGATTCAAAAACAATTCCATCATTTGGTGCGTACGATTCCATCGGAAGGCCGCATTATTGCCCCCATTACTGAAAGCAATATTGATGAAGTACTGGACATGGGCTGCTGGACACCGGTCGTTCGCACCTCTTTAGCAGCCAATGACCGTGCTGAAGTCTATGCAGAGCAGCTCTCAGAAGACGGTTCTCATTTTAATGTGTTACAACAAGGTAAAGTGAAGGGTACAGTCAAATGGAATATGACCGGTCAACACAGTGTTGCCAATGCGTTGGCGACTATTGCCGCAGCAGAACATGTCGGTGTTTCGATTGAAACTGCGTGTGAAGCACTGTCTAACTTTGGCGGTGTAAAACGCCGTATGGAGCTGTTAGGCACAGTGCGCGGTATTGAAGTGTATGATGATTTTGCCCATCACCCAACGGCGATTGATACCACACTCGAAGGCGCGCGCAAGCGTTTAGGCGCACGTAAACTTTGGGCAGTGATTGAGCCGCGTTCAAACACTATGCGTATGGGCAGTCACAAAGATGGCTTAGCGCATTCTGCGCGCTTGGCGGATGAAGTAATTTGGTATCAGCCTGAAGGTCTAGATTGGGACTTAGCGCCTGTCATTGACGCTGCGCCAAACAAAGCTGTAGTAGCGCGTTCACTGGATGACATTATCCAAACGATTGTGGCAGAAGCAGGCGAGGGCGATGCAGTCGTGATTATGTCGAATGGCGGTTTTGGCGGTTTACACCAGAAATTGATTCGTGCCTTACAGCAAAACGCTTAAACTTCTTTTCAGCCTGAACTTGATCAGGACCGCAGCCAATCGTTCTGCGGTCCTTCACCAACAAATTAATAAATCATATATTATTTTTTATTCAAATAACTATTTTGCTAATGACCTTGCCATCAAGACTTGTTAATTTAACTGGATCGCATCCCGCCAACATGACTGTTGCTATATATAAACTAGGCGGTTGGATGTCTTTTACAATAAACATTAAGAAGGATGGTCCCCATGTCAAATACAATGAAAGCAATGGTTTACTACGGCGCCAATGATATCCGTTTCGAAGAACGTCCCATTCCTGCCATCCTGCATCCCGATGATGCGATTATCAAACTCACCAAAGTCACAATCTGCGGGACCGACCTCGGCATCTGGAAAGGTAAAAACCCCGAAATTGAACAGGTGGAAAAAGAAAAAACCGGCAGCTTTAATGGCCGGATTCTCGGTCATGAAGGCATCGGCATTGTAGAAGAAGTCGGTTCGGCCGTAAAAAACTTCAAGAAAGGCGACCGGGTGATTATTTCCTGTGTCAGCCGCTGCGGTACCTGTGAAAACTGCCAGAAACAACTGTATGCACATTGCCGTAATGAAGGGGGCTGGATTATGGGTTACATGATTGATGGCACCCATGCCGAATATGTCCGGACTCCATTTACCGATACTTCACTCTATCATTTGCCTGAAGGCCTGAATGAAGATGTCGCAGTTTTCTTGTCTGATATTCTGCCAACTTCACATGAAATTGGCGTGCAGTATGGCGATGTTAAACCGGGCGATAACGTGGCGATTGTCGGTGCTGGCCCGATTGGAATGAGCTGTCTGCTCACCGCACAATTCTATTCACCTGCCAATATTATTATGGTGGATACAGATGATAACCGACTGGAATTTGCCAAGACTGTGGGCGCTACCCATGTCATCAACTCTGCTAAAGAAGATGCCATTGAAAAGATTCTAGAGCTTACCGGCGGTCGTGGTGTTGACTGTGCCATTGAAGCAGTGGGTGTGGAACCGACCTGGAATATCTGCCAACATGTGGTGAAAGAGGGTGGTCATATTGCCAACGTGGGTGTGCATGGCAAACCCGTCAACTTTGAACTGAACAAGCTCTGGATCAAGAACCTGACTATCACCACCGGTCTGGTCAATGCCAACACCACTGGCATGTTGCTGAAAACCTGCTGTTCCGGCAAACTGCCACTGGAAAAACTGGCGACCCATCACTTTAAGTTTGCCGAGTTTGAAAAAGCCTATGATGTGTTTAAACACGCGGCTGATGAAAAGGCACTGAAGGTGATGATCGACATGGCTTAAACTTTAAGTCTTCAATAAAAAAGTCCGCATCGCGGACTTTTTTTATTTTAGCCTGAGTCAAAAATAGAAGAGTGGGCCTCTATTGGCCTGATGGCAGGTTCTGAATTTTAGACCCTGCTGCAAAGCCTTGATCTGCCAGATTTAAAAGCCAAATGACAGACAATCTCTCTATCGGCCAGCATTTTTAAACTTAAGCTGCCACATCCGCAAAGCTTTTTTCACGGCGAAACATGACGTCAACATACGAGCATGTCGGGACAATTTTTAATTGTTTTTCACGGGCAAACGCCACTAAGCTGTCCAGTAAGATACGTGCCACACCTTGACCGCGCAAAGAGTCATCCACCCAAGTATGATGCGCAATAATGGTATGCGCGTCACGCCATGTATAGTTGATTTCCGCAATGCGCTGACCAGATTCATTCTGCTGAAAAAATTCGCCGTTTTGACCGTCATCCTGATGCTGCAATTGCATAAAACTTTCTCCACTAACCATAAAAATATTTATTTTCAATACAATACAAATTTATAAACCAAACATTCAAGTCTAAAAAAATTAAAAAATACCTGATAATAGTGATAGGAAATAAACCTGAATTTCTCTAAATTTAGCACACTTGTGCAATTTTATTTTTATTGAATTATTTTGGGGAAAATCATGGATCTATATCTGACCGCGGCCGGTTTCCTGTTGCTTATTGCTATCCTTTTGGCTGTATCAATGTACCGCTCACGCTATTAAGTGTTTTAATCTGCGCTTATATAGTTCAGGATTAAATCATTGCCAGACGAAACAGCGACATCGCTGAGCCGCAGAAACATTTCCTTGATGCGACATGATTCAGCTTTATCCGCAGCAGCTTTAGCAACTGCTTATGCTGCGCACGAAGAGTGCCATATACAGCAATGCATTTGATTTAGCACTGAAAGACCGCTCTTTTTCTGCACATCTTTATATGAAAACAGAATAGGTCTAAGCATTTAAACATTACTGCTGACTGGCTAAAAATAGCAGTATTTCAATTTATATACTCTCAAACTTTAGTCCAGTTTGACGCATCAAAATCAACAACGCTAAAAAACATTCAGCGCTTTCATCTTTGCCGCAGCCATTTAATTTTACCAACTCTCTGCACGCGCAGCCGAATTTTTAATTACATGCGGCGCATCA
>JASLHF010000220.1 GCA_030152275.1 Acinetobacter sp.
CCGTACAGGCTCTAAAGATTTTAGTCGTAATCCTGAACAAGGTGATTTAGCCAATGATTTTCTTAATCATGGCAATTATCTCGCCTATGGCTTAGCTGCGACTACACTTTGGGTGTTAGGTATTCCGCATGGTTTTGCGGTGATGCATGGTAAAACCCGCCGTGGGGCTTTGGTTTTTGATGTGGCAGATTTAATTAAGGATGCTGTGGTGCTGCCATATGCTTTTATTTGTGCAAAGGAGCGTATGTCTGAGCAAGAGTTCAGATCTCAGATTTTGCAGAAGTTTGCGGAACATCGCTGTCTTGACTTTATGTTTGATCAAGTCAAATTGCAAGCTTGCAGAACGCATGATGTAGATGGGGATGCATTATGATCGTGACATTCATTTCCCAATGTGAAAAGAAAGCCATTCCACGAACTCGCCGTGTACTCGATGCTTTTGCAGATCGGATCGGGGATAACACGTGGCAAACCGTGATCACTGAAGATGGTTTGATTGCTGTAAAAAAACTCCTGCGCAAAACCGTGACTAAAAGCACTGCGGTGAGTTGCCATTGGATACGTGGGCGACGTAGAAGTGAGTTGCTGTGGGTGGTGGGGAATCGAAATAAGTTTAATTCAGAGGGGATTGTTCCTGTGAATCGGACGAAGAAGAAACTGAAAATTGATTATACGGACAGCAACTGGCATTCAGCAGCTTTGATTACCATGATTAGTCGTATTGCGGCTTTATTTCATGATTTTGGAAAAATTAATCCTTTCTTCGCTGCCAAATTAGCCAATGCCAACAAGAGCAGTAAACCAATTGCAGATCCATTTAGGCATGAATGGATTTCGCTACGTTTGTTTGAGGCTTTTGTTCGGGATTGTGGAACTAAAGATGCAGGCTGGATTAATAAATTATCGGAAATTTCATGTGAAAAGAGTGATTTAAATTGGTTGAATCGTTTAATTAAAGATAATGGTGTCAATACACTGAGTTCGCCTTTTGATGGATTACCCCAGATTGCGCAATTAACAGCGTGGCTTATTATCTCTCATCATCGTTTACCAATTCCTGATTATTTATTTCCCCAAAAAAATAATGGGCAAAATAAAGATAAAATTAAAGATGACAAATATCAAAGATCACACTTTAATAATGTTTTGAAAGACTTAAATTTTAAATGGTGTTATCCGCGTTCATATTTAGATGATGATAAAAACAAGGCAAAAGAAATAAAAAAATGTTGGAATATTCAAGCGGAAGATATTCCATTTAATAGTCTTGCTTGGTGTAAAGAAGCGCAAGCTTGTGCCATTAAACTCAAGCAATTTATAGCTTTACCGCATTTGCCAAGTTTAGATGATCCTTATGTCAGTCATATTTCTCGTTTGGTTTTAATGCTTTCGGATCATTATTATTCAAGCTGTGATCCAACAGCAAAATGGCATGATCCGCGTTATAAAAAATTTGCCAATACGGACAAGTTTGGCGAATTCAAACAGCCATTAGATGATCATTTGGTTGGTGTGAGCCAAAATGTGCGTCAATTGATGGGCGCAATGACACGGCTGCATGAACTTTTTGACCGCTTGCCGCAGCAAAAAAGTTTAGAGGGAAAAACCAATAACCCTTATTACCAATGGCAAGATAAAGCCTATCAGGAAGCAAAATTTATCCAAACAAACTATCCAGATCATGGTTTTTTTGGTGTGAATTTGGCATCAACAGGTCGTGGCAAAACACTGGCTAATACACGCATTATGTATGGGTTGGCTGATCCTGAAAAAGGTGCGCGTTTTAATATTGCTTTGGGATTGCGAACCCTTACCTTGCAAACGGGTAAAGCGTTAAGACATAAATTAGATTTAGATGAAACTGATCTGGCAATTATGGTTGGTGGAGGCGCAGTCAAAGAAATCTTTGAACATTACAGCCAAAAAGATTCATCTGAAATTTTAGAAGAAAATATTGAAAATTTAGATCCAAAACAAAATCAGTTTTTGGCTGAAAATATGGGGTCTGAATCTTTAACAGGCTTGTCTGATGAAGAAAGCTTTGTCGATTTTGATGATTGTGAAATAGATTTTGAAGGCATCTTAGACAATCAGCATATGTTTGCCCAATGGCTGAAAGGCAATCATCAAGTGAAGAAAATGCTGAATAGTCCAATTCTATGCTGCACGATTGATCATTTGATTCCAGCGACCGAAAGTACGCGTGGCGGTAAGCAAATCGCACCGATGCTGCGCTTAATGTCCTCCGATTTGGTTTTTGATGAGCCCGATGATTTCTCGCCTGAAGATTATTATGCTTTGGCTCGTTTGGTCCATTGGGCGGGGCTGTTGGGCAGCCGGGTGCTATTATCTTCTGCGACATTAACACCCGCAGAAATTAATGGTTTGTATTTTGCTTATAGCTCAGGGCGTAAGTTTTATAATGCAAATCGTACAGATAAAGATCAGCCTATTATTGCGGCTTGGTTTGATGAAAATAAATCCAGTATTTTTCATGAAGTCATTCCTTGTACAACATCGATGAGCAATTCAGAAGTTGAAGCTCCATTTAAAAAAGCCCATTTAAAATTTACGAAACAGCGTATTGAATATTTAAATCAGCAAGCGCCAACAACTAAAAGACGAACTGTTGAATGGGTCGGATTACCTCGGGAAATTTCTGCACAGGAAAAATGGCAGGATGTATTCACGCAAAAGATTTTAGATACGGCATTAAAAGCACATCAGCTGAATGCACTGACTGATCCTATTTCTCAAAAACAATACAGTGTTGGATTGGTGCGTTTTGCCAATATTGATCCTTTAGCAACGATTGCACAAAATCTTCTAAAGCAAAAAATTGATGAGGATACACGTATTCATTTATGTGTTTATCACTCACGTTTTCCGTTGTTAATGCGCGCCAATATTGAAAAGTATTTGGATGAAATATTAGATAGAAATCAAGGAAAACAGCCCCACGATCAGGAGATGATCAAAGCTTGGTTGCATCGTTATCCTGAACAGAAACATATTATTTTGGTTTTGGCTTCGCCTGTATGTGAAGTGGGGCGTGACCATGATTATGATTGGATGATTTTAGAACCCTCATCTATGCGTTCTATTATTCAGGCATCGGGTCGCGCAAGGCGACATCGCTCTGAAGCTTATGATCAAGCCAATATTTTTTTGATGGAATCCAATGTTAGGCATTATAAACATAAAGATAGCGCATGTTTCTCCAAACCTGGATTTGAAGCAACCGACTTTAAGTTTCAAACAAAAAGACACTTTTTAAATGGTACTGCTGAAAATATTGATAATGGTTTGATTCGCAAGGCTTATCTTCAGCAATTAGATGCGATACCGAGGTTGCAACAACCACCAGCAGCATACTTAAAAAAATACTATGAGAAATTTGGCTATCCAAATTTAGTAGATTTAGAACATGATCGAATGCACTATATTTTATTGGGGCAGGGAATCAGCCCTGATATGCGAGGGAATGAAATTTCTCCCATAAAATTTCCTACCTATGACTTTTGGAATACACCCATTCATTACACAGGAATTTTGCAGCGTCTGAGCTAGTTTAGGCAGTCACAAGCTGAAAACTTTATGGCATTGCGGGCAGAAGAAGAGCAGCCTTTAGAGTTGCAAGAATATAATGAAAAAACAGGCAATTGGCTTAAAAAAGAAAGTTTAGTGCGTCGAATAGAGTTGATTGAAAATTCACAAATTCATTGCTGGCCAAATCAACAGCCTGAATCAGCTTTGATGAAATATTTAGATACAAATCCAAATGAGCGCAACTGGATGGAA
>JASLHF010000115.1 GCA_030152275.1 Acinetobacter sp.
CAAATCATCACCAGTTCCTGTTCTGTGTTCAGCTTGCGGAATTCACGTGCCGCGGCATAGCCGGCCATACCGGAACCAATAATGACAATAGGCTGCATACTCTGCTCCAAGCGCAATTTCTAAGATAAAGACGTAAAAAAAGACCATTGTTTGAATGGCCTTTGATTTAAATGATTAAATTTCTACCATTTCAAAATCGACTTTTGACACGCCGCAGTCTGGGCAAGTCCAGTCGTCAGGAATATCTTCCCATTTTGTGCCGGCAACAATACCGTCTTGCGGCCAGCCTTCTGCTTCGTCGTAAATCCATCCGCAAACGATGCATTGATACTTTTTCATGTGACTCTCCAAAAACTGACTGAAAATAGGGGTCAGTAAAAAATTCAGATACTGCAAGACACTATTGATAAGAGTTACACAGTAATTTGATGAGTTAAATTTTTACGCAGTTATCATCATAAAGTAAAGTGAATAAGAGTTTAATCAGTGAAATTAAAAGCAGAATGGCTCACTGGGACAAAAAATATCAGAAAAATCATAATTTTCAGTAGTGTTGTCTGACAATTTAACTCAATAACGCGGTGAGTTGAGGTTTAGGCTGACTGTATCAGACATGGGTTCTGCTGACTTTGTTCTATTTAGACTAAAGTCGAGCAGATTTACTGAAATTAATTTGATAAATTATAATAAGATAATTCTATATTTATTATTTATTTAAAAAATACCAGTAATAAAATCAACATCTTGCATTTTTTAGGTTTTGTTTGGCTATGTTTTTTGGCTGTTCATTGTTCAATTTAAGCGTTAAAATTCACATATTCCTTTCTTATTTTATATTTCTCCTATGAGCAATTTGTCTACTGCATTGTGGTCTCACATTCGTACTGTCCAAGATTTCCCAAAACCAGGTATTTGCTTCTTTGACCTTACGCCGTTATTCATGAATAACATTGAACCATTAACAGACGCTTTGATTGCCAGCATTCCTGCTGAGCAGCTGGCAGAAGTAGACAGCTTTATTGCAGTGGAAGCGCGCGGCTTTGTTTTGGCAAGCCTGCTTGCACAGCGTACAGGTAAAGGTCTGGTCTTGGTTCGTAAAGCAGGTAAGTTGCCGCCTCCAGTAGTGGGTGTCGGGTACAGCCTTGAATATGGCCTAGACCGTTTAGAAATGTCTGCTGAAATCAAATCACAAAAAGTCATTATCGTAGATGATGTGTTAGCCACTGGCGGTACTTTACGCGCAGTAAAACAATTGGCTGAAAAATGTGATCATGAAGTATTAGGCGCAAGCATTTTCTTGGATCTTCCAGATCTGCATAAAGACCTTGGGCTCAATATTTGGTCCGTGCTGGATGATAAATCTAAGCAGCAATCTGAGGCTGCTTAATTTTATTCTGAAAGTGCCTGCTTTCATGAAGATGATTTAATTTGCAGTTGAATTGATTCGTCATATTGATGTTAAAAAGCCCTGCGGTGAGCAGGGCTTTTTTTATGAATGTTGGTTTTAGTTTTAAACTGATTTCTGCTGCAGAAATGAATATTCAATCTGCTGTATTAGGGTATTCATGTTTTGCGGATTTTCTAGCTGGTGATGGCCGCCATCATGGGACAATATCTGCATATAGTCTTCCAGCTGTTCCTGCACAATATGCATATCCAGCATTTCATCACCTAATTCTATATAGGCCAGTTGCGGAATATCATTGTCTAAATCGTCATGGCAGATGGCTGGATAGTCTTCACGAAAATTAGGGCTGAGGCTCGGGTTGGCGATGACGCAGGGGATTTGATGCGCCACAGACATTTTGAGCGCCCAATAGCCGCCTAGACTATGCCCGACAATAATCTCCGGTTTAATCTTTTCAATAATTTCATCATAAAAATCAGCCACGGTTTGAAAATTCAAATTGCGGTAGTCCACATTGATGCAAAATTTTTGCTTTGCATCAATTGCATGGAATTTTGTTGATTCACGTGAGGAATCCAAACCATGCAGAAATAAAATCTTCGAAAGGCATGAGCTCATTGTTGTTGTTCACACTGGCTTTATACGGTTTGAAATAATTTACTTTTCAATAAATTTATTTGAATATTGTAGTACCGCTGAGTAAATAAAGAATTTAGCTTTTGGTCTAATCTACTTTGGGTGTAGGGATTCGGCTGTGTTGGAATTGGAATCAATACAATGCCGGTGCAATTCAGCACAGCTTATGATTTATATGCGGCTTAAGTGAGATAAGCCGGCTGCTTAAGTTATGAGTTAACAGCTAAGAATTTACATAACTATGGAAACCATGAGGCTGAAAAAGTGCAGCTAGTATTTCATGAGTTCAAAATAAGCATAATCCTGTATTTTACAGCATGAGCCAGTCTGTCTGCTTTCATTAGAGGGTCGATGTGAGGCGGCGCGGCAGGCGGGTTTTAGTCTTGCACTAAAATATCCATTAAGGATATGAACGTTTGCAGGATTTGAACAAATCTCAGCCATTATCCTATGAGTGTGTTTTAAACAGCTTTATTGCGCTTTTGCGTAAGGCTGAAGCTGTGGAATTTATCAGAGATTCTTCGAATTTGGCTGTATTTCTGCTATGCTATGCAACTTCCATTTTTACTAATCATATTCGAGGCAGAGATGACGCAACATAACGCTCAATCGACTTCTGAACAGCACATTTCCGAAAACGATTTAATTGCACAGCGTCATGCCAAGTTAAAGCAAATTGAAGATCACGCTAAGGAAACCGGTGTTAGCCCTTGGCCAAACGCATTCAAGCGTGAACATTATGCGCAGGATTTGCAGGATCAATTCGCTGAAAAATCTAAAGAAGAAATTGAAGCTGGCGAAAAAGTACATGTTAAAGTCGCTGGCCGTGTAATGCTGAACCGCGGTTCATTCATTGTCATTCAAGATATGACTGGCCGTATTCAGCTCTATGTTGCGCGTAAAGAGCTTGCACCTGAAGTGTTGGCAACTATTAAAGGTTTAGATTTAGGCGATATTATTGCGGTTGAAGGCTACATTGGCCGTTCAGGCAAAGGTGACCTGTATGTGCACATCGAGCAATTTGAACTGCTGACTAAATCATTGCGTCCGCTTCCAGACAAATTCCACGGTCTGACTGATACAGAAGTGAAATACCGTAAGCGCTATTTAGATCTGATCATGAACGAAGAAACACGTAAAACTTTTGAAATTCGTGCAAAAGTAGTGTCAGGCATCCGTTCATATCTTGCTAACGAGCGCTTCATGGAAGTTGAAACGCCAATGATGCATGTGATTCCGGGCGGCGCATCTGCGCGTCCTTTTGAGACACATCATAATGCGCTGGATATGCCGTTATTCTTGCGTATTGCGCCTGAACTTTATTTGAAACGCTTGGTGGTAGGCGGTTTTGAGCGCGTTTTCGAAATTAACCGTAACTTCCGTAACGAAGGTGTATCAACCCGCCATAACCCAGAATTCACCATGATTGAATTCTACCAAGCGTATGCAGACTACAAAGACCTGATGGCATTGACTGAAAGCATGCTGGAAAAATTGGCTGTTGATATTTTAGGTTCAACTGATGTGCCTTATGGTGAAGAAGTATACAGCTTCAAAGGCCCATTCAAGAAAATTTCAATGTTTGATGCGATTCTTGAGCATAATCCGCAATTTACGCCAGAAAATGTTTCTGACCGTGAATTCTTGGCAAAATTTGTTCAGGAAGGTTTGAAAGAGCAGGTAAAACCGGGCTTTGGTCTAGGCAAACTGCAAACCATTGTGTTTGAAGAAACTGTTGAAACTAAACTTCGCCAGCCAACATTCATTACTGAATATCCGGCAGAAACTTCTCCTCTAGCGCGCCGCAATGATGACAATCCGCATATCACTGACCGTTTCGAATTCTTTATTGGCGGCCGTGAGCTGGCAAATGGCTTCTCGGAATTAAATGACCCGATTGATCAAGCGGAACGTTTCCAAGCGCAAGTTGCAGAAAAAGATGCAGGTGATGACGAGGCGATGCATTACGATGCTGACTTTATTGAAGCATTGGAATATGGTTTGCCTCCAACAGCGGGCGAAGGTATTGGCATTGACCGTTTAGTGATGCTGTTTGCGAATGCGCCGAGCATTCGTGATGTGATTTTGTTCCCGCATATGCGTCATAAAAATGCATGAAGCGTTGTGAATAAATAAAAAAACCGTCCTCAGTGGACGGTTTTTTTATCACTAAGTATTTTTAAGGAGGTTATGAAAATAGCCCTTTGATTGCATATCTGATGGAATCAAAGAATGTAAAATATGTGATTGTTATTGTAATAATTTATATGTTTTTTTGTTTAAGTTCGTGTGTTTTAAGGCGATAAATAGTTACAGTGCCGTTATTAATTATAAAAATAGCCCACAATAATCTTTAAGACTTTTAAGAATATAAATTGATTTAACGCATGAAGAGAAGATTTTTACCTGTATTGGCGGTATTTGCTGCTATTCAATCATCTTGGGCTCAGGGAATTGTCTTAAATGATGAAGCGCTCCGTTCAGATCTGAATTGGCTGAATCAGCAGGGTGTTATTCAAATCAGCACATCCACATGGCCAATGAGCGGTGATGAAATTCAGCGTGCTTTAGCTCAAGCCCAAACCGCTACTGCTGCGCAGCAAAATGTGATTCAAAGTATTCAGAATAAACTGAATGCAGACAATGCATTATTAAAAGCAGAATTATTTGCTTCAACGGATCAAAATAATTTGCCGCAAAATTTTGGTGACCATCAAAAAGCTCAGTATCAGGGGGCGGTTGAACTGAATGCTGGCAATGAAAACTGGGATGCCCGTATTCGTGTCAATGCGGAAAAAGATGCGCAAATCGATAATGATAAAGACGTCAATGTTGAAGGTTCATACATTGCAGGAAAATTATGGAATCAATGGCTGATTGCCGGCCAGATTCCTGCTTATTGGGGGCCGGGTCATGACGGAAGTTTAATCCGTGGTGATGCCAGCCGCCCTGTGTATGGCTTTACTGCGCAGCGCGCTGAACAAAATGCATTTGAAAGCAAATGGCTGTCTTGGATTGGACCGTGGCAGTATCAGGCATTTGCGGGTCAGCTGGATGACTATCAAGCAGTTCCACATGCCAAATTGGTCGGTTTGCGTTTAACAGCACAGCCTTTCCCATCCTTGGAACTGGGCGCATCGCGTGCGTTTCAGTGGGGTGGTGAAGGCCGTCCGCAAAGCTTTAGTTCTTTATGGGATGCTTTTGTCGGAAATAAAGATAATGGTGGAACAGGAGAGCCGGATCCTTCTAACCAAATTGCCGGTTTTGATGGGCGTTGGAATTTGCATTCATGGCTGAATGTACCGGTGAGCCTATATGGTCAATATGTAGGTGAAGATGAAGCCGGCGGTTTGCCATCTAAAAAAATGTATTTGGCTGGTGCAGATTTTTCTTCTGCTTATGGCGAAATGCCTTACCAGCTGTATGCAGAATGGGCGGATACGCGTACCAATGGTGAATCGCGCGGCATTTCATATAATCATAGCATTTATAAAGATGGCTATTATCAGCAAGGCTTTCCTTTAGGACATGCTATTGGCGGCGACGCTCAAATGGTTACTGCTGGCGGTCATATACGGATAGATCCTAAAAACCGTGTGAATGGGCGTTTGATTTACGCTAAGCTTTCAGATGCGCCAAATAATCCAAATTCGCGTCAGAACAATGCTGCTTTCCCGTATGCAGATACGGTAAAAGCGCTGGATTTAACATGGACACATTATTTGCGTCCAGATGTCCCTTTAAAACTGAATGGCTGGGTCAGTGATTCAGACCGCAGCGGCAATGATACGGGCGCTTCAGTTGGAATTGAGTTTCCGCTGGATAAGCGCTTATTTAGCTACTAAGCTGAATACCGGGCTTAAGATCTAAAATGCTTTAAGCCCAAACCTATGTATATGTGTAAAAAATCCCGGCATGCTGGGATTTTTTGCGCTTAAAGTATTTAGCTATGTTGATTTTGATGGCTGACAGTATCGGCCTGCTGGCAAATTGCCAATATATGATGCGCCTTGAGGCTATTAAATTCATGGGATGCTGAAAAAAATCAAAAAAAATACGCAATGATTGGGGTTGTCATTGCGTATAACAACGAATCTGCTTTCACAGCTTCGGTAGTAAAGGAGAAATGTATGACTTCAGGTTGCCTTTAATAGGTTATCCTAAAACATGAACTAAGAATAAAATGGATACAGGGTTGCTTCATCAGTATTCGAGTTACCGCATGTTAACTAAAGTTAAAAATGATAAGTTTTTGTGACCGGTTTCGCTATTTTAAGGCAGTGTATTGCTGAAAAAAGCCTTTCTTTCATTGCTGAAAAGAAAGGCTTTTATTATTCAGTCACCGCTGTCATCTGCGATGAGCTGATTAAAAATGAAAAACGCCTAAGCCGGATTTCACTTCATCTAAGGTTTGTTGGGTAATATCGCGGCATTTGTCTGTGCCCGCTTTTAAAATATCCATAATGTAGTCAGGATCTTTTTGCAACTCCATTCGGCGTTCACGGATAGGCCCGATCATTTCTTTCAGTACGCCTTCCAAACGCTTTTTCACGGTACCATCACCTAAACCGCCACGGCGGTAATGCGCTTTCAGTTCTTCAATTTCTTCTTTATTTGGATCAAATGCGTCCAAATAGGTAAAGACCACGTTGCCTTCGACTTGGCCCGGATCTTCAATGCGCAAATGGTTTGGATCGGTGTACATTGCGTTAACCGCTTTTTTAATGTCTTTATCTGAGGCATCCAGCACAATGGTATTGCCCAGTGATTTTGACATTTTCGCCTTGCCGTCGAAGCCGGGAAGGCGTCCAACATTAGATAGCAGCGCTTTACATTCCGGCAGCACTTCACGGCCAATCTGGCGGTTTAAACGGCGCACAATTTCGTTGGTCTGTTCAATCATTGGAATCTGATCTTCACCGACTGGCACTACAGATGCTTTAAATGCTGTGATATCGGCCGCTTGAGCGACTGGATAGCAAAGAAAGCCTGCAGGAATATCGCGCTCAAAACCGCGCATTTGAATTTCAGCTTTAATGGTTGGGTTGCGTTCCAAGCGTGAAACCGTCACAAAGTTCAGATACAGCATGGTTAGCTCGTTCAGCGCTGGAAGGCAAGACTGAACGCAAATTGTAGTTTTTGTTGGGTCAATGCCCACTGCTAAATAATCCGTTGCAACTTCAATAATATTGCGGCGGACTTTTTCAAAATTGTCAGCATTGTCTGTGAGCGCTTGAGCATCGGCAAGCAGCAGGTGCTGATGGTGCGAGTCTTGCAGGCCTACACGAGAACGAAGAGAACCTACAAAATGGCCTAAATGCAATTGCCCAGTTGGACGGTCGCCAGTCAAAATCACTGGACGATTATCTTGAATACTCATTTATTTTTTCCAAAGTAGTCGATGCTACGGCTATATCAAAGAATATCGATATTGTACGGCATTCTTTTTTTGATTGTCAGTGGCTAATCGCATTTGTCTGAATATCACCATATTTTTCATAGAAATTAATGAACAGCATACAATTTTATTCAGCATTTCATTTTACAATAGGTCAATAAAGATAAAGGATAATAACCAATGGCCAGCAGCCTGTTAATTTTATTAGATGACATTGCTTCTGTTTTGGATGATGTCGCAGTCATGAGCAAAATGGCCGCAAAAAAAACCGCTGGAGTTCTAGGGGATGATTTGGCGCTGAATGCACAACAGGTAAGCGGTGTGCGTTCTGAGCGGGAGCTGCCGGTAGTTTGGGGGGTGGCAAAAGGTTCATTCATTAACAAACTGATTTTAGTGCCCTTGGCATTGTTGATTAGTGTTATTGCGCCGTGGGCAATCAATCCGCTGCTGATGCTTGGCGGCCTGTTTCTTTGTTATGAGGGGGTAGAGAAAGTTTTACACAGCCTGCATCATCAAAAAGCGAAAAGCGAAGAAGATGCTGAGGCAGAGTTTAAGCAAATTGAAACCGATTTGGCGCAGTTCGAAAAACAGAAAATAAAAGGCGCTATCCGTACAGATTTTATTTTGTCCGCTGAAATTGTGGTGATTTCATTGGGGACAGTTGCTGATGCCGAATTTACTTCTAAGCTGATGGTACTGTCTATTATTGCCGTGGTTATGACAATTGGCGTCTACGGCTTTGTGGCCATGATTGTCAAAATTGATGATTTAGGCTTGTATTTAACAGAGCAGGTTTCAAACGCTAAACAGACGATTGGCCGCGGTCTGCTGTCATTCGCACCGAAACTAATGAAAACACTGACAGTTGTCGGCACTATTGCGATGTTTTTGGTTGGCGGCGGCATTATTAATCATGCTGTGCCTAAATTGCATCATTTAATCGAGGATACTGCGGATCATGCGGAATTGATCCCAAGTTTTGGCAATATCATTGGCGCGCTGACACCGACGCTGCTGAATTTGCTGATTGGTTTTATCGCTGGCCTGATTGTTTTGCTGGCGGTGAATGGATTTCAAAAAATCCGCACAAAATCTAAAGAAGCATAAATCTTAAAAGCGAGATAAAATCGCTTTAAGTACAAAAGAAGGATCACTGCTATGCAATGGAAAGGACGTAGAGTCAGCAGCAATGTAGAAGACCGCCGCGGCGGTGGCGGCGCAAAAGCTGGAGGCATCAGTATTTTAGGCTTGGTGGTGGCATTTGTGGCATGGAAGTTTTTTGGTGTTGATCCGCAGCAGGCTTATCAAGCCACCAAGCAGGTGACACAGCAAACCTCATCTGCAGAAACCAAAGGCCTTGATCATCCCACGGCAGAACAGCAGGAGTCGATGGATTTTGTCGGAACGGTACTGGCTGATACAGAAGATACGTGGTCGCAAATTTTTAAAACACAGCTGAATGCGCAGTATCAGCCTCCTAAACTGGTGATGTTTAATGGCACAGTAACGTCAGGCTGCGGCACAGCACAGGCGGCAATGGGGCCGTTTTATTGCCCGGCTGATCAAAAAGTTTATATTGATACTTCATTCTTTAAAGATATGCGCACACAAATGGGCATCACGGGTGAGAAGAATAAAACTGAACTTTCCCGCAATGATCAGGCTGGTGATTTTGCACTGGCATATGTTGTTGCGCATGAAGTTGGACATCATGTACAAAATCTTTTGGGCATATCTTCTCAAGCACAGCAGGCGCAAGCGAAAAGCTCAAAAGTGCAAGCCAATCAGATTTCTGTACGTGTAGAGTTACAGGCGGACTGCTTTGCCGGTGTTTGGGCTTATCATAACAATGAGCGCACTAAATTCTTAGAAGCTGGCGACATTGAAGAAGCTATGGATGCCGCCCATAAAATTGGTGATGACTACCTGCAAAAAAGCGCAACAGGCCAAGTGGTTCCGGACAGCTTTACCCATGGCACCAGTCAGCAGCGTATGACGTGGTTCCAAAAAGGGTTACAGTCTGGCCAAATTGAAAGCTGTGATACCTTTAACAACCCGATTTAATACTTTATCTGCAGTGACGCCAATGTTTTAAGGCGGATAACGCTGCGGTCTTACTGCCCCTTATATTTAGCATGCAGCAATGAATTTTTTGAAATTTTATCTTCAGTAGTAAAAGCAGTAAAAGCAATTTAAAAGAGCCTGTCATCAGGCTCTTTTTAGATAGTTTTTACATTAATTGTTCCGTACATACGCTTTGTTTGGGTTAAATCAGCGGTGCAATTTTATGCAGAAGGTCTTTGCTTGAGCCGCGTAATGAAGGATGATGGGCCTAAAGATACATGTTATTTCGACATAAATTTTTTGAAATTTCGCAAAATTCGAATGCTGACATATAGTGCTGCCAAAGCAAATAAGGCTATCCCGCAGAGTGTATATTTCAAGCTTGAAATATCGCTGGCATAAAATTGCTCAATTTGCGCCGGCGTATATTGCAAAGTTTGTATTTGCTGAGTTCGGCTGTCACTGAAACTGACTTTGGAGATATAGAAAAAATTACCAGCGTGAATTAATTCTGTGCTTGAAATCATGCGGGTGTGCTGCTGATTATAGGCTTCTGTACAGATTTGCGGATAATGCGCGCATGCGCTTTTGGCCACATAACCATTTTGTGCAATCGCAATATACACTGCAGGATCAGGCTTATTGGTATTAGACAGCAGCACCAGCTGTTCTGCAGGCGTCGACTTTAATTCAATGGTTTTGGCGTTATTCAGATTTTGCTGTGCCTGGAAAATTTCCTGCGCTTTGGCAAAACAGGTTAGCACTAAGGCGCCAGTCACTAAAAAAATGACGGCGGCAAAGCAGGCGCGAAAAATAAGCTTAATGGTATGGTGCATAGAACAACCGCAGTGTGAAAGCCAATGAGCGGAACATAAAGAAATTGCTGCGCAATATGGTATAGCATCTGCATCAAAAATGTGAAATAAACTTAATTTATACAAGCGCGAGTTTTGATACTCGCTACAATATTTGGAAAATAAATGACTTTTAATTTGTCATTTATTTTTCAAATAGATGTTTTGGATTCCCTCGACCGCACAGCAGCTCTAAATTGGATACAGAATGGGAAACTTTTTTTTCTTACAGGTTTTTACTGTCATTTTTGCACTTTCTATTGCAACGACAATTTTCAATAAGCGCATATTAGGCTTTCCGCAGGCCATTGGCGTTCCCATTGTTTCAGCGATTTTTGTATTTATTCTGCAATGGGGCGCCAGCCTGCTGAACGGCAATCAGTTTGTGACCATTAATATTCACAATATTGAAGAAGCCGTCCGCCATATCGATTTTTATGATTTTTTAATTAATGGGGTCATCTGTTTTATCCTAACCTCGTCTGCTTTGAAATTTAAAGTATCCGATTTACGCATTCACTGGAAACCCATCAGTATTTTGGCCAGTATCGCGCTGGTGCTGTGTGCAACTTTTTTTGGTATCGCATTATATGGCTATCAGTTTTTAGTTGGACAGCATGTTGATTTGCTTGTCCTGCTGCTGCTTGGCGCCGCCTTAGGGGCAACCGACCCGATTGGGGTAAAAGGTGTACTGAGCTCCGTGCGAGCGCCTCATCATTTGATCGTGAAGCTAGAGGGTGAGTCGCTATTTAACGATGCAATGTGTATTGCCTTATTTATGACTTTGCTGAATGTGCTTAAGGGTGAGCATTTTACAGTGATTGGCGTACTCGAAACGTTGCTGTATGAAATTGCGGTTGCTGTAATTATTGGCTGGGGTTTTGGACAAGGTATTTTACGTTTGCTGCGAGGCAAGCATGAAATGGAATCTTTGATTCTAACCACGGCACTGCTGGCTTGCGGCTCTTATTTGGTTGCACTGTTTGCCCATGCCTCCGCACCTATTGCTTGCGTCATTGGGGGCTTAATTGTCGGTAACCGCTGGAAAGAGATTTTGGAAGGCCGGGAGATCAGAGAAATCAACCATTTTTGGCACACGGTTGAAGGCATTATTAATTCTTTCTTATTTACTTTGATTGGCCTGGAATTGTTTATTCTTGATTTAAGCATCAGCTTGATTTTAGGTGGCATCGTAGCATTCCTGATTTTGCATGCGTCGCGCTTTGCAGCTAATTATTTGTCCTTTGCTTTTTTTCCAAGTTTCCGCAAAAAAAGCTACAACGGCAGTTTGGCCATACTCTCATGGGGCGGTGTGCGCGGCGGTATTTCTCTGGCTTTGATTTTGGCAGTGGCCAACGTACCGCAGTTAAGTGAATACAGCAGTATTTTGATTGGCTACACTTTTATTGCGGTATTGATGTCTGGTGTAGTGTGCGGATTGGGACTTCCGGCGGTCATGAATGCGTTTTATCACAATCCGAATGAAGAAACGCAAGGCTTTAAAGGCTGGTATCAGCGCATGTGCCATAGAATGAACCGTAAAGGCTTTCAGTATATTGTGGGTGAAGATGCCAATGGCAATGAAACGATTACCGTCTATAAGCCGGAAAGCCTAATTGATGAAAAAGCGGATGATGGAGTCGCTGCCGTACATAATCCTGAGCGTGTACAGGAAGTCAAACGGCTGGAAAATCCTGAAAATTTTTAGGTATTTAATCCTGAGCATTCACTTAAAGGCTTGTCAATACAGTATTGCCAAGCCTTTTTATCTGTATTTTCAGTCTAAAGGACGACGGCTTGATTATGTGCAGGAAATGTTTAAGTCAGCTTTACATACAGAAACAATCTTTGGGAATTGGCTGATTCAGGCTTGAAATTGCTTTAAAAATATCGGGTGGAGAAAATTGTAAAGTTAAAAAATGTGATGAAAATCACAAAAAATAAGTCTATGTTATTTAATGTAAATTTGCATAAAAAGATAAATAATTGACAAAATAAAAGCGTTCATTTTCATACAATTGTACAAAAAAAATACAAAACGTGATATAAAACACGCAATTTAAATAAGTTTCTAATGAATTGTATTTAAATGAATTATTAACAAAAAACAATTCATTACAAAAGCTAACACTTAAAAACACCTTATTAAAAAAAATTAGAGGGTTTGGTTATGACACAAATTTCCGTAATTTCAAAGGAAAGTCACGTTCTGTTAAATCAGGTTGATGCGAACAATGTCAGCCTGACAGAAAATTCTGTCGTGGTGATTAAAGTGCCGAAAGAAGATGTTGCTTCGATTACGCGCAGCGGCGACAGCGCCTTGATTAATCTCAAAAATGGGGAAGTGATTGTTGTTGAAAATTATTTCAACAGTGCAAGCCCAGACAATAGTTTGGTGTTTGAAGGTCAAGATGGCAGCCTGTATTGGGCAAAATTTACAGACTCAACTGGCGCAATTGCGGATGTTATTCAATACCAGCCGATTACAGAAATTGAACCGCTCTTATATAAAGACTCATTAACCGGTGTAATTTTACCGTGGGCGCTTGGAGCAGGCGGCGCAGGTTTAATTGGGGCTGCAGCCAGCAGTGGCGGTTCTTCTGATGACAATAATCAGCCAGCGCCAGCAGCGGTCAAACCAAAAACGCTTTCTGACTTCGAAGTCTCTGATAATGCAGAGCCAAAAGTTGGCAAAATTTTGTCTGGACAATCTACTAATGATAAGACGCCAGTCGTTTCAGGCACCGGGGCAGAAGCTGGCGCAGAAATTAAAATTTATGACGGCAATACATTGGTTGCAGAAACTACTGCCAAAGCGGACGGCACATGGTCTGTAGAAGTGCCGAAAGAACTGGCAGACGGCAGTCATGCTTTCACTGTTACTCAAACCGTAAATGGCGCAGAAAGCGATAAATCATCGCCGCTTGAATTTACTATTGATACCGCAGGCCCATCTGTCAGCATTAATCCGCTAGAGCCAACCAATAATGACATGCCGGTAATCAGCGGAAAAACAGATAAAGACGCTTCTGTGCAAGTCGTTATTACAGATCAAGATGGTAAAGAAATTGAATCAGGCCAAGCTCAAGTTGATACTGATGGCAATTGGACGTATACGCCTAAAAATCCTTTGCCGGAAGGCGGCTATAACATCGATGTAACCGCAACAGATCCGTCTGGCAATGATTCTAATGCGCACAGCGGTGATTTAAATATTGATACGCATGCGCCGGCAATTACGGTCAATCCATTAAATTTGACCAAAGACAGCACGCCTGAAATTGGCGGTACAGTCACTCAGGATCAGGGTGATAACGCGGCAGTCACTGTGACGGTTTATGATGCCAGCAGCAAAGCGGTTGACAGCGGCGATGCTCAGCTGGGCGCTAACGGCACGTGGTCTTATACACCGTCAAAACCGCTTGCAGACGGCAGTTATCGTGTTGAAGCGACAGTGACAGACGCTGCAGGCAACAGCGCCAAAGCGCAAGGTTCTGGCTTGACTGTTGACACCCATGCACCTGTGCTGACCATTGATCCATTGCACAATACCGCGAATGCTCAGCCTGAAATCAGCGGCACGACTGATTCAGAAACACCTGTGCATGTTGCAGTCAAAGACGGCGCTGGACAAGTTATTGATTCTGGTAATGCCATGCCAAATACAGATGGCACTTGGAGCTATACGCCAAGTACTGCATTGCCAAAAGGCGATTACACAGTTGAAGTGACATCTACAGATGCTGCAGGCAATGAAGGTCATGAAAGCGCAGCTGGCTTAAACATCGACCCGACGGCATTAAATGTAACAATTGATTCGTTAAGCGCAACCAATGCAGTTGAACCGCACATTACCGGTACGACAGACAATGGCGCCACCGTGAATGTGACAGTTTACAACAGCGCAAATCAGCCAGTCAGTTCCGGTGCAGCCACCGTCAGCGGCGATAAATGGACCTATACGCCTGACCAGCCTCTGCTGGACGGCAGCTATACTGTGGTTGCCGAAGCCGCCAACAGCTTCGGTCAAAAAGCAACTGCTAACGCATCTGGCCTGATTGTAGATACTCAAAACCCGACGGTGACCATTGATGCATTAACGCAGACCAATGATGCAACACCTGAAATTTCTGGCACAGTGAATGAGCCTAATGCAAAAGTTAAAGTTGAAATTTTAGATGCAGGCAATAACGTTGTTGCAAGCGGCGAGGCTGATGTAGATGCAGACGGGAGGTGGCATTTCACACCGGATGATGCGCTGGATGATGCGCAATATCATGTTAAAGTGACTGCTGTCGACCCAGCTGGAAATATCGGCAATGATCAGGCCAGCGGCTTATGTGTTGATACAGTTCCGCCAGCGATTACACTTGATCCTGTAGGGCCAACCAATAACACGCTTCCTGTGATTTCAGGCACAGTCGGTGAAGACGGCCTTAAAGTAACGGTGAATGTTGTTGATTCACAAGGCAACAGCGTGCCGGGAACAGTGGTTGTTGATGATGCAAATCATACGTGGACATTTACCCCGTCTGATGAATTAAAAGACGGTAACTACACTATTACGGTAATTGCAGAAGACGGCGCAGGCAATCAAAGTCCGATTACGGATACCGGACTGTGTGTTGACACTGTAGCGCCAACTGTTGATATCGATAATCTATTTGGCGCGGTGGCAGCGCGCATGCTGATGAGTGTATCAACTGCCTCTAATTTGCCTCAAACGAATCAATTAAAGCCGACATTTACAGGCACCTCGACCAAAAGTGTTGAGGTGGATATTTATCTGCAAGATCAATCGGGTAAAACTATTGAATCAGGCAAAGCGCAATTGGACAGCACAACAGGCAAATGGACTTATACGCCAGTCAATGAACTGGCTGAAGGCTATTATATGCTTCAAGCGATTTCCAAAGATGCCGTTGGCAATCAAAGTGAGCCTGCAGCTAAAGCATTTATAATTGATATTCAAAAACCGATTCTTGAAATTGAAGATGTTGGCTTGACCAATAATGCTACCCCTGATGTGAAGGGTAAGGTCAATGAGCCGAATTCTACAGTTAATATTACGGTAAGTAAGCCGAATGGCGACATTATTGAAACTGGAAAAGCGCTGGTAGCTGCTGACGGTTCATGGACGTACACAGTAAAAACTGATTTGGCAGACGGTGATTATCAAATTTCAGCAAATGCTAAAGACAAAGCGGGTAATCTAAGCGCAGATGTAACAGCGCAGGCTCAAATTGACACAGCTGCGCCAGCATCTGCCATTTCTGTTAATACTTCAGGTGATGTCACCATTAGCTTTAGTGAAAAAGTTAAAGGCTTTGACGCCTCGGATGTGAACGTGAGCGGCGGCAAGCTGCTGAACCTGACTGAGCAGGCGGACGGCAGCTGGACGGGCCAGGTTGCGGCGGACGGCGCGACAGGCGCGCCGGGTGCAGTGACAGTGAGTGTAGCGGACGGCAGCTATAGCGACCTTGCGGGCAATGAAGGCAAAGGCAGTTCCGTAGCCAATGTAACGGTGCCGAGCTTAGACACAACTGCGCCTTCTGCATCAATTTCTATAGATAATAACGGTAATGTAACGGTTACTTTCAGCGAAGCGGTGAAAGGTTTTGATGCATCTGACCTTAAAGTCAGCAATGGCGTATTGCTTGATTTAAATGAACAGGCGGATGGCAGCTGGACGGGTCATGTAGCAGCAAATGGCAATACTGGCGCGCCAGCGCTGGTTGGGTTAAACATTTTGGCTGGTTCATATACAGATTTGGCGGGCAATTTAGGCACATTGGCTTCTGTTCAAAAGGAAGTTCCTAGTATTGATACAACTTGCCCGACCGTTGCCATTACATTGAACAGTAATGGCGTGCTGACAATTAAATTCAGCGAGCCGGTGAAAGACTTTGACGCTTCGGATGTGAACGTGAGCGGCGGCAAGCTGCTGAACCTGACTGAACAGGCGGATGGCAGCTGGAGCGGTCAAGTTGCATCAGACGGTACGACTGGCACAGCATCTTTTGTTGCGGTAGAAATTGCCAATAATAGTTATACAGATTTAGCTGGCAACGCAGGTCAAGGCAATTTTGCCATTCAGATGGTTCCGAGCGTGGATGCGACTGCGCCGGAAGCGCAGATTGTATTGGGCGCAGACGGCAGCGTGACGGTGACTTTCAGCGAGCCTGTGCAGGGCTTTGACGCTTCGGATGTGAACGTGAGCGGCGGCAGGCTGCTGAACCTGACTGAGCAGGCGGACGGCAGCTGGACGGGGCAGGTTGCGGCGGACGGCGCGACAGGCGCTCCGGGCGCAGTGACGGTGAGCGTTGCGGACGGTAGCTATAGCGACCTTGCAGGCAATGAAGGCAAGGGCGCCAGCGCGTCACAGACGGTTCCAAGCGTGGATACAACCGCGCCGGAAGCGCAGATTGTATTGGGCGCAGACGGCAGCGTGACGGTGGTTTTCAGCGAGCCGGTGCAGGGCTTTGACGCCTCGGATGTGAACGTGAGCGGCGGCAGGCTGCTGAACCTGACTGAGCAGGCGGACGGCAGCTGGACGGGGCAGATTGCGGCGGACGGCGCGACAGGCGCTCCGGGCGCAGTGACGGTGAGCGTTGCGGACGGCAGCTATAGCGACCTTGCAGGCAATGAAGGCAAGGGCGCCAGCGCGTCACAGACGGTTCCAAGCGTGGATACAACCGCGCCGGAAGCGCAGATTGTATTGGGCGCGGACGGCAGCGTGACGGTGGCTTTCAGCGAGCCGGTGCAGGGCTTTGACGCTTCGGATGTGAACGTGAGCGGCGGCAGGCTGCTGAACCTGACTGAGCAGGCGGACGGCAGCTGGACGGGGCAGGTTGCGGCGGACGGCGCGACAGGCGCGCCGGGCGCAGTGACAGTGAGCGTTGCGGACGGCAGCTATAGCGACCTTGCGGGCAATGAAGGCAAGGGCGCCAGCGCGTCACAGACGGTTCCGAGCGTGGATACAACCGCGCCGGAAGCGCAGATTGTATTGGGCGCAGACGGCAGCGTGACGGTGACTTTCAGCGAGCCGGTGCAGGGCTTTGACGCCTCAGATGTGAAAGTGGGCGGCGGCAGGCTGCTGCACCTGACTGAGCAGGCGGACGGCAGCTGGACGGGCCAGATTGCGGCGGACGGCGCGACAGGCGCGCCGGGCGCAGTGACAGTAAGCGTTGCGGACGGCAGCTATAGCGACCTTGCAGGCAATGAAGGCAAGGGCGCCAGCGCGTCACAGACGGTTCCAAGCGTGGATGCGACTGCGCCAACAGTTGCAATTACTGTTACAGAAGATGGAGATGTTAAATTTAAATTTAGTGAAAAAGTACAAGGCTTTGACTTATCTGATATTAAAGTTTCTGGAGGCATGTTGCTCAATTTTAAACAAATTTCTGATACTGAATGGACTGCTAATATTAAAACCAGCACATCAGGAGTAACAACATTTGTGGAATTGAGTATTGATGACGGTGCATATCAAGATATGGCTGGCAACGACGGTACGAAGTCATATACAAGCGGCAATATTGTGCCGCCGACTGTTGGAATTGACGATTTTGATTTCTTTGCCGCAGCTGCGCCAGCGCCTGCTATGTTTTTTGCTACGCGGACTCTAGCGGCAACTTTACCTCCAGCAACAAATAATCCTCAGCAGACCTTTACTGGCACATCAACCAAGAGTGTACTTGTTGAAATCAAACTTTATGATTCGTCATTTAATGTTATTGATTCTGGGACAGCGATTCTAGATACATCTACTGGCCGATGGAGCTTTACACCATCTAAACCTTTGGCTGATGGGCAGTTTACCCTTGAAGCAATTTCTACAGATGCTTCAGGCTTAGTCAGCTCACCATCCTATAAAGATTTTATTATTGATACGATTAAACCGGAAATTGATATTGAACAGTTGGGTTTAACTGCTGATGCATCGCCATTATTTGGTGGCAAAACAGAAGCAGGCGCAACAGTAACAGTGGTTGTTAAAGATGCTGCTGGCAATATCGTAGAAAAAGGATTAGGCAGTGTGGATGCTGACGGTAACTGGACATATCCTTCAGACTCTTTGGCAGAAGGCGCTTATACCGTGTCTGTTACTGCAAAAGACCGAGCAGGAAATGTCAGCACAGAAGCGTCAACACCTTTAACCGTTGATACTCATGCGCAATTGGATAGTTTGCAGGTAACCCCAAACGCAGACGGCACAGCGACTGTCAGCGGTAAAACAGAGCCGGGCGCGTCAGTCACGGTGACAGATCCGAACGGCAAAGATCTTCCGGTCACGGTTCATCCGGACGGCACATTTACCGCACAAGTTCCAGCGCCGGCGCCGGAAGGCACCTACACGGCAGAAGCGAAAGATGCGGCAGGCAACACCGGTACCGCGGATGCGGAACTGCATGACACAGTTGCGCCAGAAATTGATGGATTGGATGTATCTCCAAACGCAGACGGCACAGCGACTGTCAGTGGCAAAACAGAGCCGGGCGCGTCAGTGACGGTGAAAGATCCGAACGGCAAAGATGTTCCGGTCACAGTTCATCCGGACGGCACATTTACCGCGCAAGTGCCAGCGCCGGCGCCGGAAGGCACCTATACAGCAGAAGCGAAAGATGCAGCAGGCAACACCGGCACCGCGGATGCGGAACTGCATGACACAGTTGCGCCAGAAATTGATGGATTGGATGTATCTCCGAACGCAGACGGCACAGCGACTGTCAGCGGCAAAACAGAGCCGGGCGCGTCAGTAACGGTGACAGATCCGAACGGCAAAGATGTTCCGGTCACAGTTCATCCGGACGGCACATTTACCGCGCAAGTTCCAGCGCCGGCGCCGGAAGGCACCTATACAGCTGAAGCGAAAGATGTGGCAGGCAACACCGGCCATACACAGGCTGATCTTCTGGATCATGTGCCGCCTGTTATAGATGGATTCGAAGTGATTTCCAATCCAGACGGCACCGCGACTATAAGCGGTAAAACAGAGCCGGGCGCGTCAGTGACGGTGAAAGATCCGAACGGCAAAGATGTTCCGGTCACAGTTCAGCCGGACGGCACATTTACAGGTACTGTACCAGCGACAGCTGCAGAGGGCACATACAGCGCAGAAGCGAAAGATGCCACCGGCAATGCCAGCCATGCTTACGATGATCTAGCTGACCATTCTGTGCCAGTATTGCTTAGCGCAACAATTGACGAAAAAACTGGTGACACTGTATTCGGGAAATCACAGCCGGGTTCAACCATTACTGTCTATGCAGCAGATGGAAAAACAGTATTGGGTCAAGCGGCGGCAGATGCTAATGGTCAATACTCGGTACATTTAAATCCAGCTCAAGTCGATGGTGAAACAGTCAATGTGACTGCCAAAGATCAAGGCGGCGAATCCGCGCCAATTCAGCTGAATGCGCCTGATTTGTTTGCGCCAGATGCGCCTACAGCTCAAGTTTCTGCGGACGGCGCTACAGTTGTAGGTAAAACTGAAGCTTTCGCAAAAGTGAATGTATATGGCGGAAGCAAAGGTACAACACTGATTGGCACCGCGGATGCAGATGCTGATGGCAAATATTCGGTGCCGTTAAATCCAGCGCTGGTCGATGGTGAACACATTAAGGTCACAGCAGCGGACCCAGGCGGTGAATCGCTGGCAACACCTGCTGTTGCGCCGGATTTATATGCGCCGGATGTGCCTCAGGCTGTTTTAGATGCCAATGGTGAAATTGTTAGCGGCCAGTCAGAGTCTTTAGCTAAAATTACTGTATATGCGGCTGACGGAGTGACAGTACTTGTACAAACTGTCGCAGACAATGATGGCAATTTCAGTGTGAAGCTGCCTTCAGCTTTAACTGATGGTCAAAATATTTTAGTCACTGCAAAAGATGACGGCGGCGAATCTAAACCGCGCATTTTAACGGCGCAAAATACACAAATAGATGCCGCCGATAATTTAGTCACTGCATTGGTGAACTTTGATTATCCTGTTACATCAACTCGGACCGCAAAACTGTTCAATGAATTTGAATTGGCGGGTTCCAAAGTTCATACCGGCTATTTCTCAGTCGGCAATCAGGAGATTGGCCAAGCGATTATTAATGTGAAAACAGGTTCACTGTTCAACATTTTTGATAAAGCGGAGATGCGCCTATACAGCCAAAATTCTGATGGAACATGGAAGCTGATTGCATCCAATAAAGATTCTGGCCTTTTAGATATTTTTGGTTTATTGGGTGAAGGCACATCCGTGAGCGCAAATAATCTGCAGGCAGGCAATTATAAATTTGAGTTTAGCGGCGGCGGCGCAATTGCATTATTTACTAATGTAACGGCAAATCTGACGCTGAAAGTTTCAGATATTTCTGCAGATCCAAAAGTAACCGGAACGGCGGAAGCGAAAGGTAATGTCATTACTGATGCAGATCCGGTATACGGTAAAGATTCGGTTCCGGCGGGCGCTGTAATTAGCAGTGTAAATGGTCAGGCAGTTAATGGGTCAACACAGATTACAGGCGCTTATGGCACATTGACTATTCATAAAGACGGCTCATATGTATATACGCCGAAGGCGGATGTAAGCGCTATCGGCAAGGCGGAAACCTTTAGCTATACAGTGACTGATCCAGTGACTGGTAAATCTTCAGAAGCAGATTTGATCATTCATATTGGCACGCAAAGCGATCTCGCACTGCAGTGGAATGACAGCCAGCCTAAAGACCATGCCTCTTCAGCAGCCGCGACAGATAACGTTAAAAATATGACGGTGGATATGTCGAATACAGTTACTTCAGCCAAGGCGAATTCAATTTGCTATTCGTGGAATATCGGCCTAGGCGGCTCGAAATCTGGGACAAGCAAACTGACTGTAGCTGCAGGTACAGTTGAAGATGTGAAGATTAGTTTCCAATCGGGTCAATTGGTTTCACTGCTTGGCGGCACGGTCATTAATGTTTACGACAAACAGGGCAAATTGGTTGCGACAACTGGTGCAAGCACATTAGTTGATATTATTACTTTACTTCCAAATGGCAACAGTTTGAATTTAACAGGCCTTAAAGCCGGTGAATATACCATTCAGGCTGTGACAAACAAAGGTTTAAGCGCTGGCGGTTCTGTGCAGGCGCAAATTACCAGAGCAGTGATTGATCTGGATGATTTCAGCGCGAAATCTGCATCGAAGGTGCAGGGCAACATCTTTACTGACAATGATGGCCACGGGATAGATACGCTGGCATCTAAATATACAGATTTGTATATTTCAAAAGATGGCGGTCAGACTTATACCGCAGTGAAGAGCACAGCGACAGTCATATCTGGAGAGCATGGCGTACTGAGCATAAAAGCGGACGGCAGCTATACTTACAGCCAAACTGATCTGAAATCTGCTGGCGGTGACGAGTTTGTTTATAAGCTGGTTGCGCCGAATGGTGATATATCGACAGCATCTTTGACTATTGCTGCTAATGTAAACTTCACGGGCAGTACGGGGAATGATGTTATTGCCAGTACAGCAGGCAATGATGCGTTTACCTCAAAAGGCGGTGCAGATACAGTTATCTTCAAATTGTTGAATGCAGCAGATGATGCTGGCGGAAATGGCCATGATACATGGACGGACTTCAATAAGGCAGAAGGTGATAAAATTAATATCAGCGAATTGCTGCAGGGCCAAAATGTCGATAAGAGCAATATCGATCAGTACATTTCTGTGCAAAGTGACGGCAAGGGCAATACGGTAATTAGTATTGATCGTGACGGAGAGAACTCGAAGGTGCATGATAAAGTAGAATTGCTAACGTTGAAAAATACAGATGTCACGCTGCAAGAGTTGCTGGATAATAACCATTTACTGTATTGATTCAATGCTGAATGGACGTATCTGAGTCCATACAATTCAATATGAAGCTTTAAATTGAGAGAACTTTCGGGTTCTCTTTTTTTATTGCAGGAACAGTCTGTATGTTTCTGTTTTCTAATTTCAATGCTGTACAAAAAATATGAAAGGAGGTGTATGAATCCGGTAAGATGATACGAATTTGATGAATGTTTTGCAGCGCAGAATAAGCAACAGAGGACGAAAAATGCCGAATGCAGAATTAGCGCAACAGATATTGGCTGTAGTGGATCTCATCCCATATGGAAAAGTGGCTACGTACGGTCAAATTGCAAAACTGGCAGGTTTGCCAAATCATGCGCGATTAACAGGATGGGTGCTAAAGCATATCGATGCTGATTCAGATTTGCCTTGGCATCGAGTGATTAATAGTCAAGGAAAAATTAGTTTAAGCAAAATGGATGCACAGGGAAGGAATGTGCAGGAAACGCTTCTGCTGGCTGAAGGTGTGAAGATCATTGCTGGAAAAATTAATTTGAAGGATTTTCAGTGGATAGCCTGTAAGCGTTAAAGCAAACAATATTAAAGCGCGCCTTAACTGTGCTTCAGCTAAGGCGCATGCAGATCTTAATTATTTACGTACAACCAGTACCGGAATGTCGGAAGAGCTGAGCACGCTTTGCGCAACACTGCCTAAGAAAAACTTTTTAATCCCTGTACGGCCATGCGAGCCGATTACAATCAAATCGGCATTAATATCTTGAGCTGCTTTTACCAGTTCAGTATGTACGACTTGACCTTCGAGCAGTTTGGTTTCGACTTCTATTCCATCTGCTTGAAATTTTGCTTTCGCTTCTGCCAATGTTTTTTCAATAGATTCACGCGCACGCTCAATCAGGTCATTGGTTTGTGATGCAGAAATATATTCAGCTGCAATATACGGATCCAGTACCAATACTTGAACGACTGTAATTTTACTGTTGAATACTTTGGCAAAATCCGCAGCTTTTGCTACAGCAGCGTATGAAGTCTCTGAACCATCAACAGGTACTAAAATATTTTGATATGACATGGGTGTTCTCCTTATTGTGTAAACCGTAAATAAAATGTGAATGAGTTAAAGTAATTGGATAAAATATAAACAGTATTTCATTTGATCATAACTCGAAAAATAAAGAAATAAAACCCAGTAAATTCATAAGGATATTTTCAATCCTAAAGTAAAAATACAAATAATATGAAACGTTTAAAGTTGAAGTGAAGCGATCCGGCAGCATTTTGTTGAAATTTAAAAGCGCTTATTTTTCTATACACACTGTATATGACAGTAAACAATTAATTTTAAAGTTATTTGAAAGCGCTATTTGCTGGTTGGATCTTTATACGCTTCAATTTTATAGCGCCGCTGGTGTGGTGTACCAGCAGTGCTGGGAATAAGTGTGATTATTCACACTGAATGCTGGCGGCATCAATTTTCAGCATTGGCGCAAGTTCTTGATACTGACTCAATACAGCTGTTTTATCATCACCAAATAATTGATCTTGCAGCTGTCCAATTTTTTTATCATTGACTTGCTGTTTCGCACATTGCATCGCAATTTGGTTTTCTTTAGTGATTTCAAAGCGAACAGCGCTGTCTTTGCCGGCAAAGCCGATTAAGCGCTGCTGTGCTTTGCTGAGCTGCGCTAAACTGCGCTTTTGCTGCATGCTGAGCAGTGTTTGCTGATTAATCCATTGAGCAGCATCTCTTCGCACGCCGTTGTAGTCTACAAAAATGGGCGAAATCAGCTGACATCCAGATAAGCACAGTAAAAAGGCAGGCAAGGCAATGTATTTCATTTTTAAGGGCTCCGAAGGGGAAGTAAATTTTCTATAAAAATGTGAAAAACGTTATAAAAAAGACGATTTTTGCACATTTTTTAATGTATTGAGAGTTGCTTGAATAAACTCTGAGCATTTGTGCAGAAAAAAGCTTGACGATGGTGCCTGAAGTTTAGATAATGCGCACACAGTTTACGGCTATGTAGCTCAGTTGGTTAGAGCACAGCACTCATAATGCTGGGGTCACAAGTTCAAGTCTCGTCATAGCCACCATTTTTATAGACCAAGCTCTCAGCTTGGTCTCTTTTTTTGTCTGAACAAAAGATATTTAAAATTTAAATAAAATCATATACTTCTTTCCTGATTTCTTCCGATGCCATTATTTCACTTTCTGTCAGTTAGGCAGAATTTTGGTGATCAATTACACTAAAATTCATGTTCAGTCTAAATATAAAAAAGTAAAAGCCCAAACTTTAGTTTGGGCTTTTTGTGTTTAATTCGGCAAGTTAGGGCAGTTGAATATGCCGCTGTTCAGGATCAATTAAATTCCCGGTTTCCAGCCATTCACAATTGGGTAACGGCGTTCGCGGCTGAAAGCGCGTGAACTAATACGCGGGCCAATTGCGCCTTGACGGCGTTTATATTCATTGAAGTCGACTAAGCGGATAACTTTTGCGACAACATCAGCGTCGAAACCTTTGGCGATAATGTCATCTTGGCTCATATCTTCTTCGATATAGGCATACAAAATGGCATCTAAAATATCATATGCCGGCAAAGAGTCTTGGTCTTTTTGATCTGGGCGCAATTCTGCCGAAGGCGGGCGGGTAATCACGCGCTCAGGAATGACTGGTGTTTCTGAAATGCTGTTGCGGTATTTGGCTAATTCAAACACGATGGTTTTATACACATCTTTTAATACCGCAAAACCGCCGACCATATCGCCATAAAGTGTACAGTAGCCGACGGATAGTTCAGATTTGTTGCCTGTTGACAGCACTAAGTTGCCAAATTTATTCGATAGCGCCATCAGCAATGTGCCGCGTGAGCGCGCTTGCAGGTTCTCTTCGGTAGAGTCCGCAGGCGAGTTGCCAAAGAATGGGAACAGGGTTTGCATGAAACCGGAAACAATAGGGTTAATTTCTGCAATGCCAAAAGTTACTCCCATGTTTTTGGCTTGTTCGGCGGCATCTTCAACACTGATTTGCGCAGTGTAGGTATATGGCATCATGACGGCTTGCACTTTTTCAGGGCCAATGGCATCGGCAGCAATGGCAAGCGTCAGAGCAGAATCAATACCGCCGGATAGGCCTAAAATAACGCCCGGAAAGCCGGAGCGCTGCACATAATCACGGGTGGCCATAACAAGGCTTTGATAAATTTCAGCCATGGTATCCAAAGCCGGCGTTACAGTGCCTGCTTTAAATGCCTGCTGCGCTGCATCGTATTCGGCAAAATACAGATCTTCTTTAAAGCTAGGCGCCTGCATCAGCGTTTGGCCATCTTTGCCCATGACAAAGCTGGTGCCGTCAAAAATCAGATCATCCTGACCGCCCACTTGATTACAGTAGACCAAATTCAGATTCATTTGTTTGGCCAGTGCGGACATGGTTTCAATCCGGTGCTGAGGTTTGCCGACTTCATATGGTGATGCATTTAAAACCAATGCGGTTTCAACATTCAATTGCGCCAGCTGCTGAACTGTTGGCAAAGCCCAAACGTCTTCGCAAATCAGTACGCCAAATTTATGGCCGAGATATTCAAACACCAAATGCTGGTGGCCTTCATTGAAATAGCGTTTTTCATCAAAGACGCTATAGTTCGGCAGATTTTGCTTGTTGTAAATGCCCAGCACTTGACCGTCTTTCATCACGGCTGCTGAATTATATCTCTGACCATCTTCAGTTTGGTTAACAAAGCCAAACACTAAAACAATGTCTTTGATTTCAGCTAACTTTTCAAAAGCCTGCTGTGTACGTTTGCTTAAACTTGGGCGTAACAGTAAATCTTCCGCAGGGTAACCTACGGTTGAAAGCTCTGGAAAAACAATAATATCGGCATTTTGTTTTTTCGCTTCATTTGCCTGTTCCAGCATTTTCTCAGCATTTGCTGTTAAGTTGCCGGTATATGGAGAGAATTGAGCAAGTGCAATTTTAAAACTATTCATTCCAACTAAATCCTATTCCTATAGGGTGAATGCACGGGTGACTGATTGTTTATGATTGTAATTATCCAGTTGTGCGCATTTTGATACCAAAAAAATTGCCATACAGGCCAAATAACATCATTAAATATTAAGATGAAAAATCTTTTTTTGCTGTTAAAGCACTTAAGATATTTGCTATTTTAGCTGAATTTAGCGCAGATGCCAGCGCCATTTGACAGGTTTTGAAATTGAATCTGTACAGGAAGTATGCTGATAGATCAAAGTTTCGTATTTAAATGATGCTGCGTGCTGAATTTGCAAATCTTTCAGGCTCATAACATTTGGAATTTTTCAGAAAAATTGCTGTTTTTTTAGGGGAAATAGCGCGTAAATAATACATTTTAATTTGCTGGGGCGAAATGAGTAAATCGTTGCGGTCTTTCTAGATAAATTTCATCTTTTTTATGAGGAGAGAACCTTATAGATGTTAGCTGTTGAGTTGATTCTTAAGCGTGAATATGCCGTTGCAGAAGTTAAAGGGCGCTTAGGTGTATTTCAGCACAATTTTTATAAAAGGTTAAAAGCGGTACAGTTTTGATGCTGCAGGAATGCAGTGAGCATGAATGGAATATCTTAAAGTGACAGCATTGCTTTTATGCAGCTTTGTAAGCCTGTCGAGTAAAATGATTCGTTAATCGTGAAATTCAGCCATTCCATTTAGGATTAAATTCATGGAGCAGGCCTCGGAATTTTTGGTACTGGCTTTATGATGCTTAGCCGGACGATGTCGAATCACATAGCGCCATGGAAGCTAAGCGCGTACTGCATTCATCTGTTCTTCTAATGATGCTAGAGTGGCCTAGATAGATTTCGCTAAATGAAGCTGGATCTTAAAGATAAGGTGAAGTCAAATCACTTAAATCGAGAGTTTGGTGTAAGTACAGCTGTATACCTTTTGGCGGCCTGATACTTACATTCGCAAATGGAAAGGTTGTGATTCATAGATGCTGTTCTTGACGTGTATTCGAGGGCGGAGACTGGCTAGCCGGTGAGATTTTCACGTGCAAAAGATATTTTTCTGAACGTGTTCATATGGCGGCAGGCCGATGCCGCCCAAGAGCTCTGATTAGGAATTCACGGAATTTTTATGTAGCAGTTTGAACACGACATGAATTTAAAAAAAATTGATCACACATGAGAAATGGCTTGAATAGATGTATTTGATCTCATCATGATGTTTGATAATAAATTAGGGCGCCTTAGCATTTTGATGAGACGAGTCAACAGGCAGGCGAGGAGGGCTTAAAAAGAGGCTGTTTTGGGTCTAGGATACGGGAGGTTTAAGTTGAACTATTGAATAAATGAAACAAAACTTAATGGTGTTATGGGGAAATATAAAAATTTTGATAAAAAAGATTGAGTTGTATTTTATGAAAAATATTTAATCTTATAAATCGACTGCATAAAAAACTCAAAGTGAATGTGATCTGTATTTTTAATATGTATCAGTATAAAATATGATCTTAATTAAGAATTTTATTTGAATATTATGAATATTTTTTTTAGTAATATTTTCGGTAAGGGATGGTTCTTTTTATATAAGCTTCTAAAAATTCAAAACTTTGAATGTAGAGGACTTACTGAAGGTGAAATAAGTATTGCACGAAAAGTGTTTTTTGACCTTATTGATTATAATGAGGTAAAAATTTTTAATATTAAATACTTGCCTTGGCAGCCTAAAGGTATATTAATGGCTCCGAATGGCCGAAT
>JASLHF010000077.1 GCA_030152275.1 Acinetobacter sp.
TTGAATAAGTATACAGATGCTTATATTTCAGAAATCACTCAGCGGTTGAATCATCGCCCAAGAAAAAGACTCGGATTTAGAAGCCCAAGTCAGGTATTATGGCAACAACATGGTGTTGCACTTCAAATGCAAATCTAAGTATCTTTATAGTGCACTCCAAATTCCCTCATCAAAAATATCCAGCAAGAATGAACCGTACTATATTTTTTGTTCAAATAAAAAATTTAATATTATTAATAATTTAATTTTACCATTATTAATCAAATAGATAGACATTTAAAAAAATACGTAAATTGACAATTTCTCATGTTTAAAATGCCAAGAACCCATCCTGCATAAAACACATAATAACTGCGTACTTTAGAGAAATGAGTTTAGCAACCATTTCAATTTTTGAATTTTGTTTTTAATTAATTAGAGGGTTCTCACATGAAACTGAATAAATTATTACTTGCTGTTTCTTTTTCTCTTGCTTTGCCAGTTGCCGCTTTTGCTGCGCCTAGCGTGACTTTCCAAGGCGAAGTAACCGACCAAACATGTAAAGCTTCGATCAACGGCCAAACAGATTCTACGGTTTTATTGCCAACAGTGCCTTCTGCTGAATTATCTGCAGCAGGGATGACTACAGGACTAACACCATTCTCCATTAGTGTTGAAGATTGTCAGGTCGATACTGCTGACGTTGAAATTGCAACAAAGTTCATGGGCCATAACGTTACAACAACCGGCAACTTAGGCAACATTGCAACGGCAAATGCTGCACAAAACGTTTCAATTCAATTAACTACAGATGCTGCGGGCGGCGTACCAGTCAATTTAAATGGCGTTACTCCAGTAGCTGGTCTCGTGCTCACTGCCGGTGAAACCTCTGCAACACACCAATTCGGCGCGCAATATTATGCTGAAGATGCTGCAACTGCTGGAGCTGTGACTGCTGTTGCCGAGTACACACTAAGCTACAACTAAGATCAAAAATTAAGAAAAACTTTTAAATCCTTCCCACGCGTTCTGCTATTGAATTCACTTCAATAGCAGAACATTCATCTAAACCACGAGATTAATACCATGAAGTCTGCTCTACATGCCCTCAAATTTGGCCTGACTGCTTTAAGCCTAACATGTCTATTTAATACAGCATCTTCAGCATCAGTTGTTATGACTGGTACTCGTGTTATTTTTCCTGCTAATCAAAATGAGAAAAATGTCCATTTACAAAATAAGGATAATACCCCGAATATCGTTCAGGTTTGGCTAGACAAAGGCAATGAAGCCTCGACGCCAGACACTGCAGATGCTCCATTTATTGCAAATCCGCAAATTTTCAAAATCGCCCCGAACCAAGGACAAATGGTTCGCTTAGTGTTCACAGGCGACAAATCCACGCTGCCGGCAGATAGAGAAAGCATTTTCTACATGAATTTTTCTGAAATTCCAGCGTCTAAAAATGCAGATGCCGATAAAAATAAACTGATGGTTGTATTTAAAAATCGAGTAAAAGTGCTTTACCGGCCAGACCGTTTAGCGATTCCATCACATGAAATGGCAAACCATATCCATTATCAATTTACGGGAAGCGCGGCAGCATCCAGCATCAAAGTCACCAATAACAGTCCGTATTATGCCAATGCAGCTGAAATTAATTTAATCACTGCGGGAAAAAAAACCGTCATTCAAAAAAATACCATGCTTGCGCCATTTAGCGCAGCTGAATGGCCTGTACCTGTAAAAAATATAAATGCCACAAATGCCAAAGTGAACATTGCGCTAATCAACGACTACGGCATTGTGAATAACAGCGAACTAACATCCCAAATGGAGTAATGCGCTATGCGGCCCTTCTCTTTCGTATCTGCTCATCTAGTCCCTCATTTACCGATCATTTTGGGCTTCATGACTTTATTGCCCGCTTTGAGCCATGCTGAGACTGCCGCACACGCAAACCTGGCAGAAACTGATGCTAAGGAAATGCCATTTAAGGATGATGAATTTGTTTTTGATAATGCATTTTTTCTAGGTTCAAATATGAATCAGAAAGCTTTGTTGCGCTTAAGTGAAGGCAGCGAAATTACAGCCGGTATGTATAAAGTTGATTTGTATGTTAATAACCATTTTATTGAAAACACGAATATTCGCTTTATAGAAGATCAAGACCGGAGCGTTCAGCCGTGCTTTCAATTAGAGCAGTTAAATCGTGCATCCATTCTGACGTCATCATCTGAAATACAAGATGCTTGCGGCACTCTGGAGCAGTTAGTCGGCAGCGGCTCCAGCCAGTTTGATCACGCACGTTTAAGGCTTGACCTAAGCATTCCAAACAGCTTAATGAAGCAAACGCCGCGCGGTTATGTTGCGCCTTCTCAATTAGAAAGCGGCTCTTCTATTGGATTTATCAACTATTATGCCAATTACTATCACAACAACTACGACAGTCTTGGCCAGAGCTATAAACAAGATTCAACGTATTTATCGCTCAACGGCGGTATGAACGTCGGCGCTTGGCAATTTCGCCAGCAATCTAGCTTAAGCAGCAATGATTCAGGTACAGAATGGAATAATATCCGCAGTTATGTCAAAAGACCTTTAACATCTATACAAAGTGAATTATCTGCTGGGCAGCTGACGTCCACTGGACGCTTTTTTTCAGGTCTGAGCTTTAATGGCCTCAACCTGAGCACAGATGAACGCATGCTGCCTGACTCCGTCCGCGGCTATGCGCCCGTTGTTCAAGGCATTGCAAATACCACTGCAAAAGTTTCTATTTATCAAAACGGCCGCGAACTGTATCAAACCACTGTAGCACCAGGCCCATTTAAAATTTCTGATCTATATCCAACAAGCTATAACGGCGACTTGAATGTCGTCGTTACCGAAGCCGATGGTTCAAGCTCTGAATTTAGAGTTCCTTTTTCAGCAGTGCCAGAGTCCGTCCGTAAAGGCGCATTCAAATATAATTTCGATCTTGGCCGCACTAGAGATATGGGTGAAGATACTGATTTTACAAATATTACGACGCAATATGGCTTAAATAATGCGCTGACTTTAAACAATGGCTTACGCATTGCCGACGGTTATCAATCGGCAATGATGGGAACAGCCTATACAAATTTTTTAGGCGCATTTGGTACAGAGTTAACCTATTCACATGCAAAAATGCCTGATGAAGGTAATCTGCAAGGCTGGATGTTTGGCGCAAACTACAGTAAAACCTTCCAAGCAACCAATACAACCATTGCACTGGCAGGTTACCGTTTTTCGACTGAAGGCTATCGGGATCTATCCGATGTGATGGGATTGCGAAAATCTCTCAAAGATGGATCAGAATTTCAATCTGCAACCTATAAAGAGCAGTCACGAGCCACAGCAGTTTTAAATCAGTCGTTTGGTGATCTTGGAACACTGTTTCTTTCAGGCTCAGCATCTACATACCGCGATGATAAGCCCAATGATTACCAACTTCAGTTTGGCTATGGAAAAACTTTCAGTAATGGCGTGAGTTTAAATATGTCTGTTGCACGTCAAGATACTGCATTACCAATGTATGCTGATACAGCTGCAGGGCCTGTGCTTCACAGCAAGTTTGATCATAACAGCCAGACTACTTTTGGCCTTTCTGTCAATATTCCATTGCACAAAACAAAATTCGCCCGTGACCTGCAGCTAAACTATAGCGGCGGCGCCGAGCAAAATGCATATCAAGCCAACATTTATGGTGATATAAATCAATTTAAAGATTTAAATTACAGCGCAGGAATCAGTTATGATGACAATTCTGAGATTACCGTTGTAAATGCCGGATTAAATAAACGTTTTAACTATGCGAGCACTGGGGCGACTGTATCTAAAGGCAACAATTACTGGCAAGGTTCGGCAAATATCCAAGGCGCTATGGCTATCCATGACGGCGGTATTACTTTTGGCCCCTATTTAAGCGATACTTTTGCATTAATTGAAGCGCAAGGCGCTCAGGGCGCCAGTGTGATCAATGCTCAGGGGACTAAAATCAATAAGCGCGGCTATGCACTTGTACCGGCTCTGACTCCATACCGCTACAACACCATTGCGCTTAATCCTGAAGGTATGTCTTCACACACAGAATTAACGGCTGGAGACATGAAAATTGCGCCTTATGCTGGATCTACTGTAAAAGTGAATTTTAATACCCGCCAAGGCCATGCCATGTTAATTCGCAGTGAATTAGAAAATGGCATTGCAGTTCCTTTAGGTTCGGAAGTATTTAATGAAAATAAAGAAAGTATTGGAATTACAGGACAAAATGGCCAGATTTATGTCAGAGCCAGCGAACAATCTGGAAATCTCCATATTGTTTGGGGAGATGAATTAGGCGATAGCTGTTTTATTCGCTATCAAATTCCCAAAGATCAGCTGCATGCGCCACTTATTCATCTAAATGAAATTTGCAAAATTGAGAACTGAAATATGAAACATTTATTCCAATTATTCATATTGCTCGCATCTATTATTGCAGCAACGGCTTCACACGCGAGCTGTGAACGAACTTCTCTTTTATTGGACGCGTCCGACTCCTATGCAACACCACTAGAATTTGGCACTTTAAATTTAAGTTCAGCCTATCTGCAGCCAACTGGCACGGTACTTGGCCATACGGTTGTACCGCCTTCACATCGAGGGCTATCCCCATCTGCCGTCATTTGGACTTGTGATGAAGCAGACTTGCCCAATATTTATTTTTTAGTGGCAACTAATGGAGATGAACCCTTTGGCGGCCATGTCGAAATCGGAGCTGCAGACGGTTTATCAGATGTATATGCGACATGGTGGCAATATGTGGGCCTTAAGCAATCAATGGATGGTGTTGTATTTACCCGTTACTGGAAAAGATTAGATATCAAAAGCTATGTTATAACCAATGGTAAAGTACAAATCCGGCTGATGGATATTCCGCCACTCGAAGCAACATTGTATAAAGTCAGTTCTTTGCCCACTTATAACCGAGGTTCATTTTGCGACCAGCGCATGATCACCAGCGGCACATACAAGAAAGGAACTCTGGCAGGGACCACAGCAACAACTTACTGTAACCAGCCCAGCGCCTATATTCAGTTAGGCGGCAACAGCAAGGTCGATTTTCCATGGGTAACAGACAAAGAAGGCGCTGATTCAAATACGAGTTATTGGTTCTTTTATGCCTACGGTATAGGCTATGGCTTAAATACTGGAGCATCGAATGTATCTCAATCTCCTACATGTGTGGCCCGTAATGCAACCCCAACTGTGAACTTCCAATCAATCGCCGCCGCACAGCTAAGAAGCGGCAGCGCAGCCGAGGCCAACTTTAATGTAGAGATAGAATGCAGCAATTCTGCTAATTCAGGTACGAATACAAATCAGGTCGCAATCGGTTTTCAACCATCCAATGCTGCATATCAAAATGCGCAAAGTTTAAATTTAATCAATGCCAACGGCTCAAGCAACTATTTGGTTTCAGATGATTATAATAATTCTCTCTCTGCCAAAGGCGTCGGAATTAAACTGCAAAATGCCAGCACACGTAAAGATATGATTTTTTTAAATCAATACGCGATTAGTGGTGGTGGTGAGTCCGCTGGATGGTATCCTGTTTTAGAGGGTAATCCTATTAATACAGGTTCACAGCAAGCTGGCTATACCAGCTATATGCAGCAATACAAAGCCATCTTGCAAAAATTGCCTAATGAAGACCCTAAACCTGGAAAAGTTAAAGCTTCGGCGACAGTGGTTGTAAAAGTTCAATAAAACACATTAAAGCAATGAGCAGGATAAGACCATGAAAGCTATCAAACAGTTAATTTACATGTTAATCCTGATGATACCTCTCATCGGGATAAGCCATGCGGGCATTTTGGCGTCAACTACCCGTGTCATTTATCATGAAAAAAATCATGAAAAAAGTCTGTTGCTGGCCAATACCAATGCCTATCCTGTTCTAACACAAATTTGGGTTGATGATGGTCAATCAGATCCTGAATTCAAGCACTCACCTTTTGTGGTTTTACCAGCAGTATTTAAATTATCACCCAAAGAATCTAAAAGCATTCGCATACTTTATAACGGCATGAAACTTCCGGCAGATCGGGAATCATTATCTTGGCTCAATCTTTATGAGATACCTGCCGTCAAAAAAGATCAGCTAGGGCAAGACTATTTAAATTTAGCCATGAACACGCAAATGAAAATTTTCTTCCGCCCAAATGGCTTAAAAGTTTATACATTGGATGAATTGCAGCAGCAGATGAAACATCAGCTGGTCTATGAAAATGGTACCTTAAAGCTCCAGCTGAACAACCCTACCCCTTATTATTTAAATCTGATAAATCTAAATATTTCCAATAACCAATCCAGCTCGGAAGCGCAGCACTCAGAAGACAACATACTGCCTCCATTTTCAGCCAAGACATATACCCTAGCCAATACCCATTTTCAAAAGGCCACAGAAAACCGTTTGGAATATCAAATACTTGATGATTTAGGCAATCCGCATGGCTATACAGCAGTATTGAACTGATGTGCTTTTCACGATTATTTAGGCATATTTAATTCGCGCCAGCGCATCGGGCTATCTCCCGTCCAACTTTTAAACACCCGATTAAATGATGTTTGCTCCTGATAGCCCAGCAGGTTTGAAATTTCAACAATACTCATATTTTTTTTCAGTAAATACTGCTTGGCTAGCGTTAATCTCGCTTCATTCAATAAGTCCTGAAAGCGGAAACCCTCTTCTTTCAACGCATTTTGCAATGAACGAGTGTTCATGTTCAAATATGTTGCAACTAAGCCAATGCGAGGATCTTGCTGATTGATTGATTTTATAATTGCCTGATTCACATTTTCCAAAAATGTAATTTTTTTAGGCATACTGCCCATCATGACATCAGCTTGCTTTTTCAACAACTGAAATAAAATAGGATCTTCACTGCTTAAGGGTATTTCAAAGACATATTGAGCCACTTTAAATAATGTTCGTTCTGCATTAAAACTCACTGGGCAGTTAAAGAAGTCTTCATATAATTTGACATTTTGGGGTTTTGGAATAGCAAGTTCCACTTTATTAAAGACTTTGGCCGCATTGCCTGTAATTTGTAAAACTCTGCAGTAAATAATAGCGACCTGAAGCTCTTCGGAAATAGCTGTTTCACGCGTATACAAACCTGCACGATAGTACGCAGGTGTTTCCCATGAAATAATAATCTCTTCATCTGCAAATGACACATCCTTATACATATAGTCATACCAGATGGAAATGTATTGTAATGGCAAACCGATATAAGCATTTAAGCTTTTGCAAGATGCCGCAATATATGAGGAAATGCCAATATGGCTTGGGTTGCAAAGTTTGGCAATTTCTAGGCCTAAACCTTCTTTTTGATACTGCTGATCAATATACTTCAGTTTTTTTAACCAGCGATTAAACAGTATTCTGTCTTCAACATTATAAATATGATTAACTGGTGATTTTAAAAGGTTTTTTTCGCAAAAAGCATCCAGCAGCCAAACCATTCCACTGCACACGCTTCGAGTTTTTAAAAAAGACTTCATACTCCCCCTAATATTTATAATATCAATAACTTACATTAAAAAGTTAAAAACAAGTTTTACCTATTGTCTAAGTATCTTATTCATATTTTTAAAATTTATATGAATATTAAAGTAATTTATATTAATGAAGCAAATAAATATTGTAATGCTAGCCCACTGACTTATCATCTGCCAGCTTAAGCATAGGCACACTAAAAATGTGTGTAAGCACACAAGCATTTTGAGTGTGCTGATATGAAGCTAGAACCTTATTCTATATCAAAAACCCACTTTTTAGCGTCTAAATCACTGGTTGTTTCACAGACATAATAATCATGATCCCATGCATCTTGGTTGAAAATCTCTTTTTTAAAATAAGTGATTTGTTTGCCATTTTCAACACAGACAAAACTGTCGCCTTGGTCTTTGACTTGTGTTCCGTTAAGGAAACCACCTATACAGAGGAATCGGGATTGTTTAGACATTCAATTTACTCAACATCCGAATCATAGAATTTTCATAACTACTTATTTGATGTGTCCAAAATCTATCATTCTCAATATCATCAATAAATTTAAGAGGATCGATATTTTTTACAACTTTCTCTTCATCGAATAAACCATCTACAATCGAATCCATAAAATTAACCGTTCCATTTAAGGATATAATTATTTCATCTATGGACATTTTAAGATGATTATCAAAATACTGATGATCAAATTCTAAAGTTGTATCTATAATCCAAGAATGAATTTTTACATTATCTATATTTTCAAAATATTGATTTAAAAATTCATTTCGGATGTAAGCTACTTTTTTTGATAGTTGATAAGCTGCCTTATTTAAAGTGAAGTTTCGATATTCATAAATTTCTTGAATACTGCTTTTAATATATGTCGATTTAATCTCTGCCACAATCACGTGGTTATCGTATAGCGCTATAAGGTCAATCTCACCAACTTCTCTATCTCGAGGCTGATATTGGCAAAACACTCGAAATCCAGCATTCTTAAATTTTTCAGCCAAATTTAACTCAATATTATCTGTTTCACTTCTAAGCTCTAAACGATTTTTATGAAATTTACGGACATAGTTAATCATCATTGTGTTCACATTTTGAAATGCAGCTAACCAAGGAAATTGAAAAATAAAATCATCTATTTTATAAAAAGGTTTTTGTTGAAATGTGGAATTATCTTCTTCTTGATATAAATCACAGCTCCAAAAAGTTAATATTTTATCCATTTTCTTTTTTTTGATAGTATTTGAGCTTCCGCTTACCCATGAAGACATTCTTTTTATCTTATCTTCATGCTTGGCAAATGTGAAAGGCATTCTATTTTCACCTATTACAAAACCATGCATAGTGAGCTGTGTTAATGCATGTAAATTACTTTTTGCATGAGGTAAAAAGCTCATAAATTTTTCTATATGATCTTTTAAATAATGTGCTTGTGACAAAGTCATGGTAATCATTGTTTCATAAGCATCAAGCTTTTGATGATTAATACCGAATTCTGAGATCCCATAAACTTGAGATAACTGCTCTTGTATACCAAACGCTTTTGATAGAGCAAATGCATTAGCTTCTAAATTATCACCTGTATTCATAATGCTATACTTAGCATCTGAATTAAGTAGTTTTTCAGTACCAATATTAAGCCAATAGTTTATTAGTAAAGAATTTTTCTCCGCCCAATTATCCTTTTTCTCTTTTGTATTGGTATAAATCAATTCTGAATTTCTTAACTTATAATTTACATGTTTATCGAAACAAAACGACTCTAGTACATTTCTTTTATAATTAATAATCTCAATTACAATAGCCACAAGTTTTTTGTAAAGTTCATATTGCTCTTGAAGCTGTAAGGTCATACCTTCATCAATTAAAAAAGGCATTAATTTATTTTTTAAAGCTAAAGCGATTGATTGTTCATTTAATTTTTTAGTATTTTTTCTAGAAGTTTTAACAATTTCATCAAATGCTTTCCAAATAGTTTCTGCGGAATTTATTTCGGTTTTATCAATTTGATATGGCAAATAATTAAAATAATCTTGATTAGGAATTAAATATTCATAGGCATATATACTACCAAAAGCCATAGCAGTGATTTGACCAATATTTAGCTTATTTTTAATATCCCTGTAATCTTCTAATCTAAATTTATACTGTTCTTGTAAGTGTTCTACTGTCCTAATAAAGTTATTTAACTGATCGATAGCCAACTCTTCCGCTACAACCTTCAATACTCCCCAAGAATCATGATCAGAATTAAGAATAATTCCTGAATATCGAATTGCTAAGATAAAACTTTGTAAATCAAGTTTTAAATACTGAATACAAATATTTTTATTACTTATTTCATAGCGAATATATTGGCTTAATGCGAGAATATAATTTTCATGCCTTACATTATTTTCTGTAAGTAAGTTTATAAAATTTGATTGCCAAAACATATCAAATTTGTTTTTATAATTTTCAAATTTTGGCTGTGAACTTTTATATAAAAGCTCTTCTACAATTTTTTCTTTTGCTACCGTAGAATCAAACTCAAATATGAGAGATTCGAATTTCTTTTCATAATAATTTTGCATAAAAATAAGGGCTGATTAATCAGCCCTTATTTTAACTACTTAATCAATTAAGACAATTGAGCAGCAGCAATTTTCTTAGTATCAACATCTTTAGAAGCGTCAGTATACGTTTCCATTTTGTCGAAGCTTAAGTATTGATAGATGTCAGCAGACATGCTGTCAATTTGAGCTGCATACTGTTGATATTCTTCTGGAGAAGGTAATTTACCCAATACAGCAGCAACAGAAGCAAGTTCAGCAGAAGCTAAGTAAACGTTAGCACCTTGACCTAAACGGTTCGGGAAGTTACGAGTAGAAGTCGATACACAAGTTGTGTTCGGAGCTACACGTGCTTGGTTACCCATACATAATGAACAGCCTGGCATTTCAGTACGCGCGCCAGCTTTACCATAAATGTTATAGAAACCTTCTTCCATTAATTGATGCTCGTCCATACGCGTTGGTGGAGCCAACCATAAACGAGTAGACAATGAACCACCAGGTACTTTATCAAGTAATTTACCAGCAGCACGGAAGTGACCGATGTTCGTCATACATGAACCAACGAATACTTCGTCAATTTTTACGCCTTGAACGTCAGATAACAATTTCGCATCATCTGGATCATTTGGACAGCAAAGAACTGGTTCAGTGATTGTAGCAAGATCAATTTCATATACTTTCGTATATTCAGCATCAGCATCAGCTTTAAGAAGTGATGGATTAGCCAACCATTTTTCCATGTTCTCAACACGACGAGCCATCGTACGCGCATCGCCATAACCTTCAGAAATCATCCATTTCA
>JASLHF010000079.1 GCA_030152275.1 Acinetobacter sp.
ACATCAGACATATCTAGATCGGTTTCTATGCGTAAGCGCACATCACCGCCCACATTTTGCACGCTGGCGACTTTGCCTAAACTTTCAATAATGCCTGTAAACATAGCTTACTCAATTTTTTTTAAAATGGGTTACCACAAATCCAGCTGGGTACTGACACCGGAAGTGTCGACACCGCCCAACTCTGCAAAATGATGCAGCTGACCGAGAAGCTGGCGGATTGGCGGGCCTGATTTCGCATGTGTATCGGTAATCACGATAAATTCCAGCACGCGCGCGCGTTCAGACTGGCGCTGCTTGCTGACCCGGTAGCGCGGCACATCCTGTGTCAGCAAGGTCACACGTCCGCGCTTTAAGTTCGCCTGCAGCAAATCGGCCGCTTCGATATTGCCGTCTGTAGAATAGCTGGTCAGAATAAAACGCGCATTAATTGTTTCCAATAATTTTTCATAGGCTTCTTTAGCATGCTTAGACGAGTTATACGGACTTGGACGCTCTTTGCGCCATGCACGGTCAATCCCACTCTTGAAGCCTTTGGTATCCGGTGTTGGCAAATCCACCTGATCCCACAGGGTCAGCGCATTCAGTACATGATAGTTGCTGCTGTAGGCATGCTGGTTATACGGCGGATCAAGATAAGCCACATCAACTTCAAAACTGCTCATCTGATTGGCCAAATGCTGCGCATCGACACACCACATTTCAGCCGCTGGGCGTTTCGGATCACCCATTTCACAAAAACGGCTTGGGGTCAGCCACAGCAAGGACTCAATCCGCTCCAGCGCAGTCTGGGTTTTACCGCCCCAGCCATGATGGAAGCTTTTAAACACCCCGCTGGTATTGCTGACAAAGCTGGCTGAATACAACAGCGGGGCCAGCAAGGCACTCATTTCGACATCATCAATCGCGCCCTGCGCCTGCCATGTGGCAATTTGCTGGCGGATCGCATCAATACGCATGCCGTTACGGCGTTTGAAGAATAAACGGTCGCGTGCTGGATCATAGATTTCATCATTGCGCGGACACAGATTGTGCGTCACCCAGCCCTTCACTTCAGGCAAGCGGTTCAAATAATCAATGGCTTTTTGATAACCGCCCAGCTCTTTAAAAGCTGGGGCATCAACACAAGACAAGATTGCGCTATTTAAAGCATGGCTATACGGTTCCCAGTCATTGGCAATCACACGGTAGCCATTTTGACGCGCTAGGCGCGAAACTACGCCAGATCCGGCAAAAAAGTCAGCAAATATCGGCGCACGGCCATCTTCACGGTTCAACGTTCCCGTGGTTTCCAGCGCTTCTAAAATAAGATGAAGCAAACGGCGTTTATTGCCTAAATAGGGCACTAGCTGATGAAAAAGGTATTCATCGGTAGTACGTGCCGCGTGACGGCGTTTATGATAAACCGTAGACTCTGAACTCATAGTGTCTCTTGTGAAGGAATAAGCTTTAAGCGCACATCACTGCCCACTTGGGCAGCATCAATCAGCTTAAAGCGAAGCTGCTCTGCCATACGGTCAAATTCCGCATTAAACATTGCGCGTGCTGAACGGCCTAAAAATGTTGGCGCAATATAACTGATTAATTCATCGATCAGATTTTCCTGCAAAAATGCAGTCGAAAGCGCCGCGCCGGCTTCCACCAGCACATCATATATCTGGTATTGCTGAGATAAGGTCTGCAGCAGGTTTTTTAAAGGCTGTACCTCAATTTGAGTGACACCCAAATCGGCCAGCTCTTGACGGAATGGCCCCATCACCATGACTGTTTCAGGCTGCTGCAGCATTTTTGCAGTTAAAGGCAACCGGCCCTGACGGTCTAAAACCAAACGTTTTGGCTGCACTGCTGCGGCGCAATCGGCGCCATTTGGCAGTTCGCGCACATTCAGCTGGCAGTCATCGGCGAGCACGGTGTCGATGCCGGTAATCACCGCACCTGAAATGGCGCGCCAATGCTGTACGTCCAAACGCGCTTCAGCGCCAGTAATCCACTTAGATTCACCCGAGGCCATAGCCGTGCGGCCGTCTAAACTGGAAGCGATTTTTAGGCGCACATAAGGCATACCCTGCGCCATCGCTTTTAAAAACCCTAAATTCAGCTGATGCGCTTCTGCTCTGCAAATCCCGCTATCCACTTGAATGCCGGCATCCTGCAAAATTTTTACCCCTTTGCCCGCCACCAGCGGATTGGGATCCGGACAAGCAATGACAACACGCGCTACGCCGGCCTCTACCAAGCCTTTGGCGCAAGGCGGCGTGCGGCCGTAATGCGCGCAAGGCTCTAAAGTCACGTAAGCGGTTGCGCCGCGCGCCTGTTCCCCAGCCTCACGCATCGCAAACACCTCAGCATGCGGCTGACCAGCTTGAGGATGAAAGCCTTCGCCAAGCAGCTGTCCGTCTTTGACGATAACGCAGCCGACATTGGGATTGGGCTTAGTGCTGTATTGGCCCTGCTGCGCCAAAGCAATAGCGCGCTGCATCCACATGCGGTCTTGGCTTAACTCAGACATAGGCGAAGCTCTTTCGTGATGATTTTAATAGATGATGATATTTAAATAACTAAACAACTTAAACCGCCAATACAGGCAGATAAATTTCAGTGTTCACGCTGCTGCATTTGCTCAATTTGCCGGCGAAAAGCTTCAACGTCCTGAAAGTCCTGATATACCGAGGCAAAACGCACATAAGCGACATGATCTAAAGCAAACAGCGACTGCATGACAATTTCGCCAATGGTACGGGATTTAACATCACGCTCGCCTAAACGGCGGATCTGAAGCTGAATATCGCTGAGCACCGTTTCAATCTGTTCTTGCGTAACTGGACGCTTCTGCAGCGCATGCATTAAAGAGCGGCGCAGCTTGGCCTCATCAAAAGGCTCGCTTTTGCTGTCCGATTTTATCACGCGCGGCATCACTACTTCATAGCTTTCAAACGTGGTAAAGCGTTCGCCGCAGCAAATGCACTCACGGCGCCGGCGGATTTGACAGCCTTCGGCAGCCAAACGCGAATCAATCACTTTACTGTCTGCAGCGTTGCAAAATGGACAATGCATAGCGGTTTAATTGAACAAATCTTGATGGTTTCAAAGTGTAGCAAAAATAATGCACTTTGTAGAGCATTACGCAAGATATGGAAAAAAAACAGCCCTTTTGGGCTGTTTTACACAATATATTGTTATTTCAGGCTTTATAGTGCGCTGAATTATTATTCGATGCGTTCACCGTGCTGGCTTAAGTCCAGCCCCATGCGCTCATCATCAGATTCAACCCGGATGCCAATCGCCAAATCAATCACTTTTAGAATAATAAATGTCAGTACAGCAGAGTATGCAATCGTCGCCAATACACCTTCGACTTGCACCCAAAGCTGATGCAGCATATCGGTTGGCGCTTTGTCTCCCATAATGAATGGGCTGGCAAAAAATGCTGTCAAAATTGCACCAACAATACCGCCCACACCGTGCAGGCCAAAAGCGTCTAAAGAGTCATCTGCTTTCAGCGCGCGTTTCAATGCTGTAATGCCCCAGAAGCAGACCACTCCGCCAATCAAGCCCATTGCCAGCGCGCCGCCGACTGTTACGAAACCAGCTGCTGGCGTAATCACTACAAGCCCTGCAACTGCGCCTGATGCCCCGCCCAGCACAGAAGATTTGCCGCGCACCACTTTTTCAGTAATCAGCCATGCTGCCGCTGCCGCTGCTGCTGCTACTTGAGTTACCACCAGCGCATAGCCTGCAGAACCGTTCGCGCCCAAAGCAGAACCGCCGTTAAAGCCAAACCAGCCCACCCACACCAGACTTGCGCCAATCACTGTCAGCGTCAGATTGTGCGGCGCCATAGATTCACGGCCCAGCCCCATACGTTTGCCCAGCATATAAGCTGCGACCAGACCTGCAACACCAGAGTTGATATGTACAACGGTACCGCCGGCAAAATCCAGCGCGCCGTCATGGCCCAGCCAGCCGCCGCCCCACACCCAGTGCGTAATCGGCGCGTAAACCACGATTGACCAAATGGCAATAAAAGCGACAAATGCGCCAAATTTCATGCGCTCGGCGATTGAGCCGGAAATAATGGCGACCGTAATGATGGCAAAGGTCATTTGGAAAATGACAAAAAGAATTTCAGGAATTGTGCCGGTCAGCGCATCAGTGGTAATTCCGGACAGCATGAATTTATCCAGACCGCCAATCAAGCTGTTGCCCGTACCGAACGCCAAGCTATAGCCTAAAATTACCCACGTTAAGCTGACAACGCCAGCAGCGGTAAAACTGTGCGCCATTGTGCTGAGCACATTTTTTTTACGCACCATGCCGCCATAAAACAGCGCTAAGCCGGGAATGGTCATCAGCAGCACTAAAGCGGTAGAAATCAAAATCCAAGCCGTATCGCCCGTATCCAGTTTTGGTGCGGCTTCAGCCGCCTGTTCAGGTGCAGGCGCTGCTGTTTCAGCGGCAACGCTTGGCGCCGCCGGTACTGGCGCAACCACAGCTGCCGCAGCTTCCGAGGTAGCGGGTACTGTTGCGGCCTCTTCAGCCCACGCAGCAGAACCGCCTAAGAGAGCGCCTGATAAACTCAGCGCGAGTAGCATTTGTTTCATTCGTGTCCCCCGACCTATTGTGTGAGTTATAAGTTACTCAGCAAACTTCGTGCCAATCCTTAGACTGCATCAGCACCTGTTTCACCTGTACGGATACGGATAACTTGTTCCAAATTAGTAACAAAAATTTTGCCGTCACCGATTTTGCCTGTGCTGGCAACACGGGTAATTGATTCAATTACTGAATCCACCATGTCATCGCTGATCGCAATTTCGATTTTTACTTTCGGTAAGAAATCAACAACATACTCTGCACCGCGGTACAGTTCTGTATGACCTTTTTGACGGCCAAAACCTTTGACTTCTGTGACAGTGATCCCTTGAACACCAATTTCAGACAGCGCTTCACGCACGTCGTCTAATTTAAAGGGTTTTACAATTGCAGTTACGAGCTTCATGTGTGCTTCCTTCGGCTTATTTCACCAGTAAGGTTTTATGTTCAATTTTCATGCCAAAACTGCTGAGGTCAGGGGAAATCAGCAGTGCTTGGTATGAGTTTTCTTTATAACCTATTTTAATCTATGCGTGATGTTTTGTATGTGAAAATAAGACAAATTTCCCATCAGAATTCCGATTTTAATGATCGGTGAGCACTATAATTTTCCGCCAAAAGCTATAGACTGCTGCCAGTCAATGCTACACTGCCGGTTCATCTGCATCAGACGGAAATAAAAATGATTGAAACTTTACTGCAAGCGATTTTGGAACAAATTGATCAGCCGAAAAAAGACCTAGAACACAATCTGCGCGCATTGCTGAATGAAACAGTCAGCAAGATGGATCTCGTATCCAAAGAGGAACTGGAACGCCAGCGCACTGCACTGAATAATGCCAACCAGCGCCTCAGTCAGCTGCTGATACAGGTTGAATCTTTAGAAGAGAAGCTTCAGAATAAAAAATAAGCGCTTTTTTAGTGCAGCATAAGACGCATAACGATTAAAAAAAACGCATCATAATGGAACAATAAAATGTCTTTTGCCAAAATTTATACCCGTGGCCTATTAGGCCTGCACGCCCCTTTAGTCGAAGTAGAAGTGCATTTAAGTCAAGGCCTGCCGTCACTCACTATTGTCGGCTTGGCCGAAGCAGCCGTGCGCGAAAGCAAAGACCGCGTGCGCTCCGCGATTATCAATAGCGGATTTCAGTTTCCCGCCAAACGCCTGACCATCAATTTAGCGCCGGCTGATTTGCCCAAAGATGGCTCTCGGCTAGATTTACCGATTGCATTAGGCATTTTAATTGCTTCCGGCCAGCTGCCGGAACAGGCCGCGCAGGATTTGGAATTTATAGGCGAACTTGCGTTGGACGGCCATTTGCGTCCGGTCAGCGGCACCCTCAGTATTGCTATGGCCTGTCAGCAGGCTGAGCATCAGCTGATTCTGCCAGAACAGAATGCCCAAGAAGCTTCGCAGCTGCCCGGCTTTAAAGTCTTCGGCGCGCGGCATCTGCAGGAGGTCTGCGGCCATTTAAGCCAAACGGCATTACTGGAACAAAGCGCTGCACCCAGCACAGATACAAGCAGTGCTTATAAATATGATTTGGCTGATGTTAAAGGCCAAATGCGTCCGCGGCGCGCACTGGAAATCGCTGCAGCCGGCGGCCACTCACTGCTGTTCCGCGGCCCGCCGGGCACAGGAAAAACGCTGCTGGCTTCACGCCTGTCGAGCATTCTGCCGCCGTTAAACTTGCAGGAAAATTTGGAAGTCGCCAGCATTTACTCGGTTGCCAGCGCCAAACATGCATTTGGGCAGCGCCCTTTCCGGGCACCGCATCATACAGCTTCCGCTATTGCGCTGGTCGGCGGAGGCTGTCATTTACAAACAACTATGCGACATTCCAAACAACTATGCGACTTAGAAAATGGAAGCGATAGTATATTGAGAGAAAAACAGTTTTGCACTGTTGTTCTCTCATTTCCTATTTAGTTCACCAAGAGGTTAAATTAGAATAATAGTCTGGTTGGCCTATACCATGATTAAGAAAAGTTTCTTCAGTTTTAAGCATTCTATCAAGCAATCTTTTTTTCAATGCCTCATTAGCATTCATATGTAGAAATTGCATTGCAAATACCTGTAACATGCCATTAAGGGTCAGCAATATACTTTCAATATCCTCATAGGCACAGACAGGTTGTTTACCTTTAAATAGCACATTCAGTAGCTCACCACGACCATGTGTGAAAGTTGAATACTTCTCGTACAAAGCTTTACCTTGCTTTGTGAATTGCTTGAAGTGTTTATGAAAATCTCCATTGTCTGGGTCTTCAAAATTATCTAAAGCTGTACTCATCTGAAAAAAACTAGCAAAGTCTTTTGGTTGAGTAATTAACGTTTCAACATCTGTCCCTTTAGGCTGTTCTATAAACTCTAAATAAAAACACCTAACATATATTTCTAGCATCGTACGAGCTACGACGACAGCGGAGGAAAAATGATCTTCTTTCATAAGTAATTTAAAGGAAAGATAATGTGTTTGGAACAACTGAAAATATGCTCTATTAATACGCTGATATTGATCATCCTCGTCTATCTGAACTGAAGCTGAAATTTTATTTACTTCATTCTGAGTCTTATCAAGCTCTCTGATTATAAAGTGAATACGTTTTTTTCCATCCTTATTCAAGTTCATCTTCATTTTAAATCCTTTATTTAATTACACTCTGGGAGAAAAGGAAACAATCGTCCTTAAACCTAATTTTAGCAAGAATAAATCACTTTAGAATTCCCTCCAAATGGTCAAATATTTAATAAAAATACATTTTCTAAATAATCGAAAGTCAAACTGCCTCTTATAAGAACACTGATCATCCTCTATCTTTACCCAAATATTTTAATGCTCAAATTTTGACATAAAATTCTATAGCGAAATTAAAATCTTTTAAATAGAATGTAAAATCAAAAACACTATATGTTGTGCTAAAAACCAAAACGACCACTACATAAAGCAATGCAAGATAAAAAAGAAACAATTTAGGAATAATTTGAAGAAAAATTTGCACAAGCTTTTTTGTTCAGTTATCATTCGATTAACTTGATCTGTAAGTCAATGATCTTGGAGGTGAATATGACTCATTTCAATCCTGACATGCTTAGTATTGCACGAAACTTTCGTGGTCTTAGTCAAACTGAACTAATTGCTGAAATGGGACAGTCTATTACCCAGGCTTCATTATCTAAAATTGAAAGTGGGGACTTAAAACCCTCCGATGAAGTTATCCATAATCTATCCAATGCCCTACATTTCCCTATACGATTTTTCGAACATATTGAAAAGCTAAATGCACTGCCAATTAGTTTGCATGCATACAGAAAAAAAAGCTCTACCACAGCTAAAGCATTGAGCCGCATGAATGCTGAAATGATGTTAAAAATGGGCCATGTACAAACATTAGAATTATTCACAAATGTGCCAAAAAGAAAAAACTCCTTACCAACTTTTAAAATTGGCCTAGATGTAAACACTCCTCAAGAAGCGGCTAAAAAGCTTAGATCATTGTGGGCGTTAGGAAATGAACCTCTTGAAAACCTAACTGCCACTGTGGAAGATGCTGGGGTTTTAGTCTTTTTATGCGACTTTAAAGATAATAATGTTGATGGCGTATCCTTAAAAATGCATGGTGTGTCTCCATGCGTATTTCTAAATGCAAACCAGCCAAATGATAGAATACGCTTCACATTAGCACATGAGCTTGGGCATTTGGTCCTCCATGAAGAACCATCTGAGTTTATGGAAAAAGAAGCAAATGACTTTGCTGCCGAATTCTTAATGCCAGAAGAAAAAATTATTGATCAATTAGGTTCAACCAATTTAGCTCATTATCTAAGACTTAAAAAGGAATGGAAAACCTCAATGGCGGCCTTAATCTATAGGGCGTCAGAGTTAGAAACTATAACTTCAAGTCAAAGTGCCAATTTATGGCGGCAAATGGCTATGCGTGGTTATCGTAAAGTTGAACCAAATGAATTGGATCGAGAAGCGACATATAGAGTAGCTTCAATGCTCTTTGACTACGCAATAGATGCAAAAAAAACATCAGCATCTGTCATTAGTGAGTTATCTCAATTATTTGACTTATATGAAGATGACTTTAAAAAACTATATTATTTTGACCTAGATTCAATGGAGACTATTGAGATGGTTTCATAAATTAAAAAGCCGACTCTATTGGGTAGAGTCGGCTTGATAGATTTTCACACAGGAAAGGCATATGGCTCTAAGCCCTACGCATACCTCATGTTAGATCTGGCTGTCAGAACCCCATTCTAACATTTAGGCCCGTAAATCTCAAGATTTACCCGCTTATTTTGGTATGCGCCCTGAAAAACGAGCCGCCAAAATAGGAGGGCTAACAATGCCTACCGAAAATCAAGACTTCGTGTTTTGTAAATCTTATCGCCATAAATCTGGAAAAATTATTGTCCATCCAACTGGATATTTTAAATTTCCCAGAACTCGGCCATTGAAAGAAGAAAAGGATACTATCCGTAATAAAAAATCGGATGATCCTGATAACTCAAACTCAATATCGTAAACAAGGTTAAATAACCTACTGCTATGCAACAAAGTTCACAGTAGTAGGTTACTTAATTTTTCTGATCGCACTTAATTTTATGCCCCATTTTAGTACATGGGCTCAGAGAGAATTATGACAACTCAACAGCAGTTTCTTGACCTACTTTCCGATATTGAACCCTCTACAACAACAGTTAATGATTGTTCAAGCGCACATAATACGCTTCGTGATGCTTTAAAAGTGCATAATGAATTCAGCAAAGTACATGTGCATACATTCTTATCAGGTTCTTATAAAAGAAATACGGCAGTACGTCCGACTACTATAGGCGGTATCACACAAAGACCAGATGTAGATATTATTGCCCTTACAAATCACACAATTAACGATAATCCTCAAATTGTCCTTGATGCAGTACATACAGCATTAAAGGATATTGGATATACCGATCTCACCGTTAACCGTCGTTCAGTAAATGTTAAGTTGAAAAAAGTTGATATGGATGTTGTCCCTATCATTTCAGATGGATATGGTGGCTATCTGATTCCAGACATTCATCTTGAAGAGTGGCTAGTTACCAACCCTCCAGCCCATACCGAGTGGACTGTTGAGGTGAATAAAAATGCAAATGGGCGATTTAAGCCTCTTGTGAAGCTATTTAAATGGTGGCGTCGTGAGAACTTGTCTGATTTAAAACGACCAAAAGGATTCATTTTAGAATGCCTGGTTGCCAAGCATATGAATTACTACGAATCCAACTATGAAAAGTTGTTTGTTTATCTTTTAGAAACAATCAGGGATTCTTATGGGATTTATGCGTCACTAGGCATAATTCCACATTTAGAAGATCCTGGTGTTGCAGGCAATAATGTTTTTTCTGCGGTCACAGCAGATGAGTTCAAAACCTTTTATGAAAAGGTAAAAGAACAAGCTGCTATTGCACGAAATGCCTTAAATGAAACAGATGATGATAAAGCATTAGCTCTATGGCGGCAGGTCTTGGGTAATCGTTTTCCACGTTCGGCATCACACAAAAGTGCAAATTCTGCTGATATGGCCAGCTCTTTAATCCGTTCAGCTTTAGGTGCAGGATTAACATTTCCATCAACCCCTGTTTATCCAAATAAACCAGGAGGCTTTGCGTAATGGAATTGCTAAAAACACCATTAGAACGCTTGATTCAAGAGCGGCAGTTATTGACCGATCTTGAAAATGAGGAAAACAGTTTTAAGATTCAGGAGTGGAACTCAACAGACACTAATGAACTGCATTTAAACTTCTCTCTCAAGATAGGAACTATAGATTTTAATGGTGTTTTAGTATATCCAGAGCTTTTCCCAGAGCTACCAGCATATATACGCCCACAAAAATCTGGTGAAAGATGGAGTATCTTGCACCAGTACGGTGGTTCAGGAGTGCTGTGTCTAGAATACGGTCCAGATAATTGGAATACCAGTATCAGTGGAGTGGAACTAATTAGAAGTGCCCGAATTCTTTTATTAACAGACGCAATGACTGTATTGGAGATGGATGTAGAACCTGTGCCATCTAGGCATTCTGAAACAATAGGTCAAAAATTAAGAGGTATTTCAGAAAGGTTCATTGAAACACCAATGTTACGTCACATACTCTTGGGTAGTGACCCTGAAAAAATGGACTTTAAGGTTGCCATCTCAAGCTTTCGGGACAAGACCGTTATTGTTCCAACAAATATTCAGAACAAACCTCTACCTGACATCGTCCCATCATTTTCTAATGAAAGATTTGAATTGTCTGGATGGGCAATAAGAGTTGATTCTGTTCCTTTATTAAAGGAATCTGTAAATGATCGACTTTCGTTAGAATCCTCTTTAGGCAATTTATGGCCTACTCAAGAGGAATTCACAAATTCCATACAGCCTATATTGTTATATGACTTAAAGGGTAATTTGGAACTATTCTTAATTAATAATACAGCACCACTTTTCGTAAGTTATCCTGCTATTAATCTACATGATGATCAAAATCAAAGATTACCAGCACAATTTAGCCATCTCAATGATACAAGGATAGCAATAGTAGGTCTTGGATCATTAGGAAGTAAAATTGCAATTTCACTGGCACGGTCGGGCTGTAAAAACTTTCTACTTATTGATGATGATATTCTGGCCCCCCACAATCTTGTCCGCAATGAACTCAACTGGTTAGATGTTGGCTTTGCTAAAACCCATGCTGTTGAAAGAGCATTAAAACGAACTGCATTAGACATACAAGTTGAAACGTATGAAATGCAAATTGGTGGACAAGAAAATCCTCATTTAAATTCCAATATCGCTAATGCCATTGCCACATGTGATCTGATTATTGATGCGACAGCAAATACACATACGTTCTTAACATTAGCTGCAATTGCTAAGAGAAAACACATTCCAATGGTATGGGGTGAAATCTTTGGTGGTGGTGGTGGAGCAATGATGGCCCGTAGTCGTCCAACGTTAGATGCCTCCCCCTTAGAACTTCGCAATCATATTTATGGTGTCTTACAAACGTTGGAACCAATCCCAGAAGGCAAAGTTAATAATTACGGCTTTCAAACACAAAACCAAACATATATTGCATCAGATGCAGATGTAACGGCTCTTGCAGCGTCTATGACTCAGTTCACATTAGATACTTTATGTACAATTCATGAGCAATCCTCTTATCCATATTCAGCATATTTAATAGGGTTCCGTAAATATTGGATATTTCAATGTCCTTTTGATACTCATCCTATCGATTGTTCAGGTGTGTTAGTAACAGAGTCTCCTACGAATAAACAGATATCTGAAAGTGAAAATGGCAATTCTATTGAAGAGCCTGAACCGATAAAAGGTTAATACTAATGCTGAAAATATCCATTCCTACTGATATACAAATTTTACTGATAAAAGCCCTGTTGAAATCTGGAACTCACGAATGTGGCGGTGTTTTAATGGGTGAGCATATAGGTACAAATCATTTTAGAGTTAGCTCATTAACTGTTCAAAAGAGTGGAACGATCGCATCCTTTGTACGTGGAATTACGGATGCTATTAAAGCAATTCGCCTTTTTCATAAATCAACAAACAATAATTATCAAAAATTTAACTATTTAGGTGAATGGCATAGCCATCCTCTCTTTAGTGTACAACCCAGCAGTAAAGACCATCACACCATGAGGGAATTGGTGTCCGATCCAAAAGTTGGTGCAAATTTTGTAGTCTTACTGATTTTTCATTTAAAAAACAATCATCTTGAGGGCAGTGCCCATACCTACCTACCAGATGGTTCCTGTTACCCATCCACCCTGGATTTAGAGAGATAATAATGAGTGCAAGTCTGTTAGAAAAACAATCAACTGGTGGTGCAATTGCACGAGTAGGGTTTGATTATCAGGATGCCTTTGTATTAAAGAACCTGCCACTATGGCTATCTGAAAGTGCTTTTAGTCACATTGTGAGTGAATCAATAGGTGATGTGGAGGTTTGCTATTTTTCTCCAGAAAAAAATTTACACCGTGTCATGTATGAAGCCAAGAATCATTCTCTTACTCCCACAAAATTCTGGGAAGAAATTGAACGTTTCAAGCAGGCTTTTGACATTCCATCAAGTGAATATATTCGCTTCGGTTTAGTGTGCCCCAGCTATTCAAATACACTTCACCCATTCCTTGCCCAGATTGAGAGAGTTAGAGGCGTTGGTGCTTCATACAATACAGATTCTGTAATTTTGTTAAAAAGCCGTCAGGATATTATTAACTGGTGCGTTGAAAAAGAATTTGACTCCTCGCTTGTTGAATTCGCTCTTGATCACGTTGATTTTATAACTTTCAACGCTGAGAGCAGTGATTCTATCTTTATGGGTGAAATAGGACATTTATCCAACATCGAATTGACTATGACTAAAGTCAGACAGTTAAAAGACCAATTTAAAGATTTGATTTCCCTTTCATCTTCTGGACCTATATACCGTAAAGACTATGAAAATCTTATTTGCCTGGCTTTAGGAAAAGAGAGGGATCAGTGGCTATGCAGTCCTATTAAAATTAACCTTTCTACTTCAACCAGTCAGTACCAAGACCTAAACTTAGATATTCGTGATTTCAATGGTCCTGATCGTGCCCAAAAAACCTCCAGCGACTGGAACAACTTAATCAAAAAAGCGGTATCGATTGGGGATTTCATTCATAGCAGTGGTGACCGTAGAACCCTCCTTATAGACGGCAAACAAAGAATGTCCACCGCATGTATGCTTGGCTATGTATTTAGTGCCACACGTAATTTCCTACTTGAAATAGAACATAATGGCCTCGCTTATCGCACTGATGACCATAAACAGAAAGAGGGACAATTTTTTAATAAAATCGCCCCTGTTGAGCTACAGGGAGAAACTGAAGCCATAGTTACTATCGGATTTCCTACAGCTATAGGTAAAGACATTGACTCTACAATAAATGAAGTAAAGAGCTTACCTAGACTGAATTTAGAAAGCTCTTATGCGTTTGATAATATGGAAACTCTAAATCTTGCTGTGAGAGAGGCAAAATCCGCTTTAGTTTCATTCAAATCTGAAAATAAGTTATCTAAATTACACCTCTTTATTAAAGCACCCTCCGTTTTTGCAATGGTCTTGGGACATCGTTTGAATGGTGTTTGTGATATTCAGCTTTACGATTGGGTAGATGGGCAATATATCCCTACGGCCGAGCTGAGCATATAAGAAGAATTGACTAGTCGATAATATTACTAATAGAGAGGTTGACCATGAACAATCATTCTAATGAAGAAAATACTGATAACTCTTCAGATAAAAAAAAATCACCCGCATTCAAAGTTCTTGAATCCAATGCTGAAAAGTTCTTAATGGTGTGGTGGTATGGGGCGTTAGCAAAAGCTGAACGTAGAAATACCCAACCTAAAGTTCATGTTGCTTTTAGGGAACTTCTGGAAGATTACACACCCACAGATAATTTTATTTTTATTGATGCCAATATAACAGATTTGGTGTCTTGGCCTATTGGCACAGTTTGGCATCATGAACGATTGGTTGATTATCTTCCCTTAGAAATACGGGAGTTTGATATTGACCATACAGATTTTAAACATACTTATGTTCAAACATATAAGCGAGACGAAAAGACAGGGAAAATAGATCATTTTTTCTCAGATAGGAATAAATTTTATATTAACCCAGGCCAACGTGAGAATTGTATTTCTTTTTATTTAAAGGATCAGGAATATAAGGAGCTTCTCGTACCTTGTTTTGAATTTCTGGTGAGAGGATATGGTCTCTCTACAGAACTTCCTAGAATTCTGACAACATATGATGAGGCCGAAAGACATGAACGGCTCTACACACCTCATCCAGAAGAAGAAAATACCTGGACGATCCTTATCGGTGATAGCCTCACATCAGATGATCATGTATTTATTGCCTACTATAAATACAGCGAATATACCCAGGATGCCGTAAGGATCTTATTTAGCAGTATTGCAAAACATGATGATTTTACTCAAAGAAACCATATATACCCTAAAGTAATGCCATGGCATGAGGAAACGAGAAAAATTAGGGTTTCAGGTTTCTGTCTCCCTAACACCAATGCCTTTTTAGCCTTGACTATTCTTGGAATAGAATTACCCGATCAAACACTCATCAGACGCGTTCCCAAAGTAATTCACCGCATTAAGAAACCTGTAGATGTTAACTCACCTAATCCTCCTCAATTGCAACTAGGTCCTGGTCAGATTAACGTATCTGAAGATCAAGGGGGGCGCAAACCATTATCACAATCAGTTATTTTAGGTCATGAATTCACCTGGTTAGGAACAGGACCAGTAGGAGAGAAAAGTAAAACAAAACATGAAAAAACCATCACCCAACCACAAAGAAAGAAAAATACAAAGGAAACAAATACAATTGGTACAGGGCAACCAGATAGCTCTAAAGATGTTCTTAACTCCCAAATCAAGCCGACTACTGATGAAGATAAGGCAACGGAGTTTGAAGCTCCAGATCATGGAAGAATTATGGGCCTTTGGAATGCTTGCTTAAAAGCACGCAGATTAAATCCCGGTATTGTCAATGCAATACACTATTACACTTTTGAGGAAAAATTTGATTACGATGATAAACCAACTCTTATGGCCTTTATTACAAGTTCAGAAGAACAAGCTCATATAAACTGGTGTTACGCTGATTCATCCAAGAAAGCACTCCGTGGGGCATTGGTCATTCGATTATCTCTTGTAAATTCCCCACCAGTTTATATTTTCGATATACAACCAGCGACTTATGTTTCAACTGTAGAGGGAGAAAGCATTCTCAAGGAGCGTGGGCATGCTGGAGTAATATTTAGGTCAAGAACCCTAGAACAATTTGAACAGTATATTTCTGATCTCATGGAAAGTCTGCCTTTATCAGAAGGCTCTTATACAACAACCATCTTGGGCTCCAATATGGTTACCCAGTTATTTGTTTTTAGACATTCAAAATCTGCTGGTTTGTCAGAGGGTGAATCAACTTTATTGAATGCTCTAAGAAAAATTGGAATCATCAATATTCAGTTAAAGGAATAAAAAATGCTGTTTAAAATCTAAATTTAACAAATGTAATATTTTCTTATCAGTGATTAGTATTAAGCCTGCATTTACCCCCTTTTCATAAAATAGTTATTTTGTGAAAAGATTATCTTTTAAAAAATGAATTCTATATTTTTTAATAAAGCTAGTCACAAAACACTTCACATCGTTCAGAAAAATAAGAAATATGACCCTTAATTTAACTAAATTTCTTAGATTGGCATTTGAAGAGCAACACCCTGTTGTTGGCATAATACCTGACTCGGACTTTTAAAGCCGAGTCTTTTCCTTGGGCGATGATTAATACGTTGTGTGATTTCTAAAATATATTCATCTGTATAGAGATTTAAATCACTGCCTTTTCTAATATATTGCCTGATTAAGCCATTTGTATTTTCATTCGTGCCTCGTTGCCAAGCACTATAAGGATCAATGAAGTACCAGTCTATTTCTAATTCTTCAGCAACGTACTCATGTAGGCTGAACTCCTTACCATTATCTGCCGTAATCGCAATATCAATATGCTTTTGTCTTCTGCAGATAGTGGAATAATCTGGGGCTGTCCAATCTAATCTGCAAAGTTTAATCAGACTTTGAACAAACCCTGTGACCATGCGTAAAAAGAGTCGAAATAGAGATTTGATCATTAAGTAGCATTGAATAGCTGTATCGGAGTAGATTCGATTTCGACCTTTTTTGCCTCGTAACTGTGCATACCACTGAGTCTTTGAATCAAGCCAAATGCACATATTGCCTCGATTAATAAGAGCACGATTATAGGAAGACCAATTTGTTGTACGATAAATTTTAGGGGAAGGCTTATTCATTTTGAAATTATATTGCTGAATAACCCTTCTAGGCTTGGTTTGTGCAACAAAGCCTAATTAAATCTAAGCTTATAATTTAACTAAAATTATTTGTTGTATATCAACCAAACCAGTATTATCATAATATGTATTTTTTTATTCTATTGCTGCTATGAAAATTCCCAATAAAATTAAATTACCAGGTAAACCAAAGTACTTAAAGCTAACAGAAGACTTTGATTTTTTTGAACTTTTCAGAAATATTGAGCAAAAGTTTTCAGTATGTTTTTTGTTTGAGTCTTTGGGAGAAGATGATTACTTTTCACGTTATCATATTATGGGTTTTGATCCAGAAAAAATTTATTTTTCCAAAAGAATAGATGAGTTATGTATCGAGAATACAAGTAATGGTACTATTGAAAAATATAAATGTGATAATTCATATAATTTACTTAGAGAATTAATCCCCCAAAATATAATCTCAAGAAATTATTCCGGTGGTTTAGTAGGTTTTTTAGGATATGATAGTATAAATTTATTTGAGCCTTCTTTAAATATTAAAAACAATAAAGATTTTGAAACCTTTAAATTTGGCTTATATTTAGATGGATTAGTTTATGACAAATTAACCGGTGAAATCTTCTATTTTTATTATACAAATAGTCGTTATGATAAAATTTTGGAAATCCTAAATGAAAAAATTAGTTATGACTCTAGTAATTTATTAAAAGTTGAAAGTATAAATAACTCAATGGATAAAGAGGAACATAGAAAAGCTGTATTAAAAGTAAAAGAATATATTAAATCTGGTTTAATTTTTCAATGTGAAGTTGGATTCAGAAAAAATTATAAAATAACTGGAAATCACTTAGAAATTTACTCTAAGTTAAGAAAAGAAAATCCTTCTCCGCACATGTATTTTATGAAATTTAAAGAACAAAAAATAATTGGGGCTTCTCCTGAATTACTATTTAGATTACGTAATAAAGAAATGGAAACCTTCCCTTTAGCTGGAACTGCTAAAAGAGGGAAAAATAAAGAAGAGGATAGAAAATTAGCAAGACAACTTCTTAGCGATCCTAAAGAAATAGCAGAACATAATATGCTAGTGGATTTACATAGAAATGATTTAGGTAGAGTTGCTCAATTTGGAACTGTTAAAGTAAGAAAGTTAATGGATATAAAAAGATTTTCTCATGTTCAACATATTTCCTCGGAAATAGTAGGAATTATTGATGAAAAAAATGATATGTTTACAGCTTTAGCAGCAAATTTTCCAGCAGGGACATTAAGTGGTGCGCCTAAAATTGAAGCTATTAAAGTTATTGATGAGCTTGAAAATATAGGTAGAGGACCATATGGAGGGGCAATAGGTGAATTTTGTTTCAATGGAGATTGTGCTTTTGCAATTCCTATAAGAAGTATTTTTATTAAAGGTGATGAAGCTTATGTACAAACCTGTGGAGGAAACGTATATGATTCGAATCCAGAAGATGAATATATTGAAATTGAAAGAAAGTTCGCAGCCATGAAGAAAGTATTGGAATCATTTTGAGGAGCATGTTATGAAAATATTAATTATTGATAATTATGATTCCTTTACATTTAATCTTTATCAAATGTTAGGAGAAATTTTAAATTCATTAAAATATAAACAAATAATTAATGAATTTGAATTAATCGTCAAACGAAATAATACAGTAACACTAAATGATATTAAGGAAATTAATCCAGATCGAATCCTAATTTCACCTGGCCCTGGTAATCCTAGTGACGAAAAATATTTCGGCATATCAAAAGAGGTTATTGTTAAATTAGGAAAACATATTCCTATTTTAGGAATATGTCTTGGAATGCAAGGTTTAGCTTATAGCTTTGGTGCTGATATTGTCCCTGCTAAGATACCAATGCATGGTAAAATCTCAACTATCACTCATAATAATCATGGAGTATTTAAAAATCTTCCACAAAATATTGAAATTATGAGATATCACTCTCTAGTCATTGATAATGATACACTACCTAATTGCTTTGAAATTACTGCTGTTATAGATAACGAGATTATGGGAATTAAACACAAAGAATTCCCTTTAGAAGGAGTTCAATTTCATCCAGAATCTTTTGCTTCAGAAGCTGGAAAAGAGCTATTAGAAAACTTTATCTTTATGCATTAACTCTCTAAAAAGAGCTTATTGAAATATATAAGCTCTTTTAAATTTAACTTTTGTAGAGTTCCTCAATTCTATCTTCATATAGATTTTTTATATACTGTTTTCTAGGTTTTCCAGATCGAGTCAATAGCTCATTTTCTACGGTTAGGGCATCATCCAAAATAATGAATTTGTGAATTCTTTCATGAACTTCCAGACTTTTATTAATTAAAGAAATTTGATCATTAAGATGTTGATTATTTAACTTATTACAAGAATCTAAAGGCGAAATTAAAGCTATTAAATAAGGCTTACTATCACCATATACTAATCCAAAACCTACGCCCTCAATATTGTTAAGTTTTTGTTCAATAAAGTTAGTATTGATATTTTTACCACTATTAGATATTAAAATATCTTTCTCTCTACCTTTTATAAATAAAAAACCTTCATCGTCAATCTCCCCTATATCTCCTGTACACACCCATCCATCTTCTTTAAAAGTATCATTATTAAATATAGCATCATGGTTTAAATATCTATTAGTTCTAACTGGATTTGTCTTAACATGGATTAGAGAGTTCTCATCTAAGAAATATTCAATATTATCCCAAACTTTTCCGACAGAACCTATTTTATAGAATTTTGGAGTATTTGCACTTATCATATTCGTCTCAGACATTCCGTATCCTTCGTACATGGAAAGACCTAAACTTAGTAATTTATTTTTTAGCTCTAAAGAAGAAGGGGCAGCTCCTATAATCATTACTTTATAAAAACTTCCTAAGTAGTCTTTAATATCTGAATATATATAATCACGAATATTTTGAATAAATTCTAATTTTTCTTGACTTAATTCAGAATTCTGTAAAATATCTATAACTTGCTTTTTAAACCCATTTTTGGGTAGTTTATTATAAAGAATGTTGAATAAATTTTGATAAACACTAGGAACAGTTATTAAGATATCTCCATTAATTTTTTGAGCATTTAATAAAAATTTCAATGGTTCAGTCAAAGTTACATTGTAACCAAAAATTAAAGCTCCAAGAATATATTCAAAATGAACAATATGAGAAAATGAATGACAAACAACCCAGTTATCTTGACTTAAGACCCTATACTCTTTTATAAAATCATTTATAAAAGCCTGAGTAGAGCTATTATTAAACCTAAAAGACTTTAACTTGGAGTTACTCGTTGAGCCTGAAGTAAATGCAATTATATTAAATTTCAAATCATTAGAAAATTTTTCTTTAGAAGATGGATTATTATATTTTAAAAAATCATCATAAATAATATATGATTTATTTTTAAAATATTCTTTTTGCAAAACTTCATTTGAAATAAAAAATAAATCTATATCTAAATAGTCAAGGTTTAATTTTAAATCTTCATTATTTAAATTCTCTGGTACTGCAACTAATTCCACACCTAAATCTATGCTAATTAATGATGAAATAATCCACTCTATAGAATGTTTACCACATACACCGATTCTATTAATATTATCAAATTTATTATGCTCAATAATATTTTTCACGCAATCATAGATATTTTCAAATGAAATAGAAGTTAATTGACTATTGGAATCAAAATAGTTAATTTTATTAGGATAGTTTGAGTAATGCATGATTTGATTTACACTTTAGTTAATATTGTACCAGCCCAATTCTTATGACCAGTCCCTAATAAAAGGAATTTATCACCAGTAGACATATCATTTACTACACTATAATCTTTAAGATTAATTAATGTATCTGATGCATAGGCGTGAGCAAATTTTTTGATATTTTCTAAATATAACTGATTTTCATTAAATTTATTCTGCTTTCCAATCATTTGTACTACAGGAATATTATAGTTATTCATAAATATTTTAGATATTTCATTTTTTTCCACACCACATTTTTTTAAAATATTATCAATTGCAATTTGCGATCCCTTAAAGGTAGCCATTAAATTTGCAACAAAATCATGTTCATAATCTAAATTCCACATATGAGGAAAACTATGATGATAAACTCCTTCAAAAATATAGTCTATTTTACTGGTATCTGAAGAAACTATAAAAGATGAAGCTGCATCAGATAAGATACTAATGTCAGGAGACATTAGTCTAAACTTATTATTTTCTGGATTAACTTTATCAGTAGTTACAACTAAAATATTTTTGTACCCATCTGCTTTAATAAGATTGACAGCCATATGCAATGCATTTATAGCATTAGCACACCCTGGTAGAAAAACTCCTATAGGAAAGGCATTATTTAACTCGAGTGTATGCATTAACCATGCAATATCATATTCCGTATAGAATCGTTTTTCCCAAAAACTAGTTGATGCATATACTAAAGCATCTATTTCCATACGATCAATATTAGCATCCTTTAAAGTCTTATTTATACTCGAATATGCTAGCTCAGCTGGCGTGCATCTTGCGTTAGAGAAGCTAAATACTCCTTTTTTATTAAATATTTCAACCAATTTCTCATCATTAATAATTGTTTCAATTGGCTCAATATTACCTAAAAAATAGTTTAATCCCAATATTCCTACAGTCATTTTATACTACCTAATTAATTTCATTTAATATATCTAGAATATCATTTAAATTATTTATTTTATTTTTAGTCATAGCTAATGACATAATATCTATATTCAATTTCTCCTGTAATTCAATTATAAACTCAACCAACTTCATTGAATCAATATTTAAATCTTCAAAGTTAAGTGATAAATCTATATTAAATTTATCACCATTTACTTCAGAGATATACTTTAAAAAAACTTCTTGAATTATTTCTCTGTAATCTACCACTTCTATGCTCGCTTAATTAGTGCAAAATACTATTTTCTAAATAACTTTTTACATTTCTATCAATAATAAATTCAAAATTCTCTCCCATTGCTGCAACAGAAGTTATCCACATTTCGTTTAGTCTAGCTCTAGCTATTGATATATTTTTCTGCTGTGCTAAAACAGATAGCATATAAGTAGTACCAGAAACAGTATATCCACCCAGCTTCACGTTTTTACACTTTTGGATCATTTCCTGCTTATTATTCAAAATTTCCGCAATATATTTAGCAGCAAAACTATTATTTTCATAAATTTTTATAACTTTTTCGTTGAGTAGAAAATCTTCAATAGCAGTAAAATCCTTCATTAAATTATTTAAATCACTCATTAAATGATAACTTTCTAACGGTTTAATAATACAATAATCTGAGCCACACCAAATATCAATTAAAGCCCATAGTGTCATTTCTTTGAAGTTTCCAGGCAGTATTTTTTGCTGTGTTTGTTTAGCCGGCTCATCTAAATATACATAAGCCGTACTAGTCTCACTGTTTTGTGAGAAAGAGAAAATTTTTGTAAAGTTACCTGCTTTTTGAATTCCTTTTTTCGTAAAAATCACTTCAGTTGGAATTCTACCTAAAGTTACAACTCCAAATACTTTATTTAAAGATAAAGTTTCACCAATTTTTTCTAATAATTCACATGTTAAAGCATAATCAAATTTATTATATGTATTTTGAACACCCCATTTTCCATCTTCTGTCAAGGCTAAGCCAAAAGGATCTACAATCAATTTTATTTCAGAGTCAATATTTTGAATAATATTTTTCAATTGTTCTTCAAATTTAGAAAAACTTTGTTCTATATCATTTAATTTACTTACAAATCGAAGGGCAATAGTCTCGACCCCTAACTCATACATCAAGTTGATTTCTTCACATGCTTTCTTCCAGCCATAAGTCATATATCCTGGCAAGCCCTTCGTATTAGCACTATCTTCAGGATTAAAAGTTATATTTACATCTACCGCTTGAACTAAGTTTTTATTTTCAATACTTACTTCTAAACTTTCGTTCAATCTACGAGTAAATTTTTCATCGATTTTTTTAACTAAAGCTACATTCATTATTAAACCCTATTTAAATATTTTTAAGAAAAGTATTATTTTTAAAGAGTAAAACTTAATTAAGTTTTATTTTCATATTCTTCTGATTGAAAAATATACGAAAAAATATATAGAAATAAATAAATAATTACAAGCCCTATTTTTCAATATAAATAAGCAAAATTAATTTTTATTTTTCCATACCAATAAGGTATAATATCAACATACTTTAGAAGTATATAATATATAATAAACTTAATTAAATAATATTTATAATTTTAGATGGCTTGGTTTGTGCAACAAAGCCGTTTCAAACTTAAAATCTTACTGAAGAACAAGTTATATTCGGCACCCAATATTTCTGATTATTAATCAAGATATTAAAACCATCTATTTCAACATTAATATCAACTTTATTTATATGATTACAAATGTTTTTATCCAATCCATGAAAATATCCCAAACTCAGTCTCACCCAGACCAATTCATCAAAATTTTCTGTTGGATTTTTCATCATTGTTAGTAAATCCTTTTCTAACTTTTTTAAATTACTTCTATTTTTCGATTTTTTATCCAACATTCTTGTTAAGTTCAACTGAGTATCATAATTTTTATTTAGAAAGTTAAGAAAACCTGTTAATGTCGCTGCTTGCCCTGGTGATTGATATAAGTAATGTTTCACATGCCACATTGTTGGTAAATCTAACCGAGATTGAATAACTAGCAGCATTAAAGCAGAAGCTGGTTTCATGGCTAAACGAGCAGAACGTATACTCGTCTTGCCTAAATCCATTTTATTTCTTAAAAACTGATAATAACTCTGAAGAATCTGATCAGAAAATAGTGAATTGGAGCATGAATTAGCTAGTTTTCTCAATTGGTCATATTCAGAACAATGACCTTTAGATTGTGTATCTATTTGTAGATGATGCACTGCAACCAACCAACGCACTGGTAGCTCATATTTGCGTAGACCGCTTGCTCTTAATCTGTGTAATAAAAGCTCATAATCTGGGATCTTATCCCTCCAAAGATCATTTGTTTTTTCAAAAAATTGAATGTGTTTACGAATTAGCAATGCAGCCTTATGCGGTCCTACCTCATGATCAAGCCAATTCATATATTCTTCAAAGTAACCTTTAAGACTTGGATTCACTAATGTATTAACTAGTTCCTTAATCCTATTGCCCAATATTCTTCGCCATGAACATGATTCACAATATTTTCCACATCCAGCAGGAATTTGTTGCTGACAGGTTAAACATTGAAGTGGTGGACAGCTTAAACATTTTTTACAAAGCATTTTGCCTGACAAAACATCCTGTTCAACCAACCTATATCTTCTACAACTTTGGCATGTCTGGTAATCACGGGTTGCACACTTTGGGCAAACTCTTAAATTATCCTCAAAACGACTGATACGAGACAAACGTTGTGATGCCACACCACACCGCTCACAAGCTTGAAACTCTCTATAATAAACTGAGCAGCTATTACAAACGGGGCCTTGTGCCGTTATTTTTCCTAATGGATATTCTGTACGTTGACATCGAATACAGGGGCGATTAGTTTCACATTTTTGGCAAACAGCCAATTGATCAGTTTTGTGCAATCTTGAGCTTTTACCACATGATGGGCAATCTCTTTTTTTAAAAACTCGCACATAGCATTTATGGCAATAGTTACGCTGTTTATAGCGTCGGTGTATCTTTTCAACCGCATTACCACATTCATCACACTGAGACATAGCGTTTCCCTCCAAACACTATCCTAATTTTCTTTTTAATCTCAAAAACTTTCGTATTACAGCCTCCTTACTTTTAGGTTTCAGGGTATCAACCAATGCTCTCTTTGGAGGGTAGTTCCGATAAACCGAGCCCAACTGTTCTTCAATAGGTCTTAATATGGCTGGCAACTGGTTTCTCTTATCCCAAAATGAAGATCTGTTCATATTTAAAGATTGTGCTGTTTCAATAAGTTTTTCTAAGGGAATGATGAGTAATTGATAAATACAGGAAAATAGCCGTTCTCTCTCGATAACTTGAAGTTGGCTAATAACCAATCCATTCGAGATAAGCTCTGAATGAGGTACCTGAATCTTGAGTTGTTCAAGAAAAGCCCATCCTTTCCCATTTGATGAACAAGCTAGAACTTTTCTAACAAATTGTGAAAATAACTTAATCACCGTTAACCAATCATTTAATGAAATCAACTTATCTTGATAGGTTGCACGGCCTTGTTCCAAGAATTGATCAAAGATTTTTTGGAATGCCAAGGCGTGACAATCCATAAAACGTTCATTAACCTCCAATAAGCTTTTTTTACATATTGAACAGCAAGTCATAACCTGATCAGGGGCTTCAAGTCGCCTAGGTTGAATGGCATTATGGCAATGCGGACATTGATCATGTAAACGCTGATTATGTTTCATACAGCCTGTATGCCAGGCAAAGCGCCAGGACAAACGGAAATAGGCAACATCATCCTCAGACAAACACTTAGGACAATATTGCCAGCCACCTCGATGCTTGCGGTTTCTTGTACCTAATACCAGATACCATGAATCAAGGGTTCCATTATCCAAGTTATATTTAAATAAGAAATTGCGAAGCGTAGCAGAATCAAATTGGCTTTCATCAATTTTTGTTGTATTGATCAAGGCTCGTAAATGCTCTGAGCTTAAACCTCGATCTACATCTACTGACCAAATTCGCCATTTGGGCCAGAGTACCCCAGTTAGACTTAATGGGTCACAACCACTATCGAGTGCAGCACGTATCAACCATGAAGACAATGCCTCATCTTTCTGTAAAGTCGTGGGGATAAACCATGAATGGACTTCTGTTGCACTTATCATACCTAGTCCTCCACATGGCTTATTTCACACTTTCTAGCAAGCTACGGTCGATAAACTCCTGACCAGAAACAACAGCTTTCTTTGCAGCTTCCCGTAAAATCGTTCGCAGATTACCTAAATTTCCATCGGTAATATCATGTAGATATTTTACTGTTGCTGGCTCAGCCAGTTTTGAAGCCTGTTTGAGCGGAAGAACTTTTTCAAACTTATTTACCATGGCCTGAAAGTCCTTATCTAGTTTCCATAAGGGCAAATTAACCACACGAAAACGACTTACATGCTGTGGATCAGTACGCAGGACACTAATCGCTTCTTCTGTCCCAAACCCGACAATGGGTATCTGTGTTTCATTACACAAATACTTAATTGCATTCATTACTGTTCTTTGCTTAATCGGGCTGCCACATAATAAAGAATTCATTTCGTCGATAATGAGGAGTTTTACCTCGTAAAGTTTAAGACAATGGACCACTTGGTAACGTAGCTTCGCAACGGGGTCTCTTTCTCGAAAAGGAACCCAGAACTTATCAAGAATAGCCATATACAAAGCTTTTTCATCAGGTGAAACAGGTGCCTGCACAACAATTACAGGTTTTACTGCATTATTTTCTGCATTGACATAACCCTCCCCATACAGCTTAAAGAACTGATTAATAATTGAGGTCTTACCATTATTTGGCTTACTCAATACCAGTAAGTTGGGCATACGACTCCGCTTAGGAAGTGTCAGGAATCCTTTCAATTGGTCTAGTAAATCATTAGCTGCTGGATACCCAATCCATCGGTCCTCTTCCAGGAAGTAGAGTCTGTCCTCATTAGACTGTTCCACAATAGGGCGAAACTCTTGAAAAATATGTGAATAGTTACTCATGAAATATCCTCATCATTTTCCAGCTCATCGAGAGGCAATAAACCATATACGTTTTCAAGCTGTTGCTCCAAAATCGTACTCTCTTGTTGAGGTTTTTTGCCCTGAATTGACGCAGGGTTAACACTCTGTTGGTGTTGGGTACTACGCTGATGTGATCTGCGAGCCCGTCGAGTTTTAGTGCTTGCTTCCTGAACACGTTCCCGAAGTTTAGATAGAGCCTGTCCAAGTTCATGATCTTTTAAATATTCACCAGTTTCCTTTTTCAGTTCCTGAATCTTTTTATGTTCCCAAATACTAAACTGTGGAATACTTTGATCAGCTAAAGGAACCTTAAAATAATTTTTGATTTCAGGATCAAAGAACCATATCTCACTAATATCCCTGGGATCACGCCTAAAGATAAATTTACGTTTTTCCTTTTGATTATCAGGGTCTACGGCATTAATCCAACCTCTTAGTGCATCAGCATAATAAGCAAGACCATCGATTGTTACGCCTGTTGTTTGAATCGTCCTTTCAAAACTTGGTAGAAAATCAAGAAAGAAATTATGATCATTTGCGGGTAATCTGGCAGCTCCAGAACCTAACGTGTTTTTATCGCCAAAAATACCCAACTCAAAAGCATGTAGTGGAGAAGTACCTAAAGCGGAGTGCTTTCTTTTATGGTAAACATTACAGATAAAATCAATCAACCAGTCCTCAAATTCGGAGAATGTAAAAACTGCTTCCGTATCTGAGTTGTAGCCTTTTCTTTCAAAGATATTTGAAAAAGTTGTTCCTGGAACAGCGTGAATATCAGTTGCAAATGTTCCCATCAAACGTTCAATGTGGCCGCCAAAACGTGGTTTTTTAACGGGTCGGTATTCGAGGCGAATGTCATGTCCCATACAAGCATTCCTGAAAGTTTCTGAGTGAAACTCAGGTCCATTATCGACATGAATAGTATTCATAATTCCCCAGACAGGCCATTCAGCTTGTATCTTGCGTGAAGCTAGCCATTTCTCTTTGGGTAGTACTGCTTGAGAAACACTCATTGCAATCGACATAACAGAGGGGGCATCCAATGATAGGTAATAACCTACAACTACCCTCGAATAAACATCAATTGCCAATGTAAGAAAAGGTCGTCCAATAGGACGCCTGTTAAAATCATCAACCAGAATAAGATCAACGGGTGTATGGTCAATCTGTACGACAGCAAGTGGATAATCAGCATGAGGGAATTTCCCTGCGGCAGGTGTAAATTTGTTATCGGCCTTTTCCTTATGTCCCCTCTTACGAAGAGAATCCCTCTGGCTAATTGCAGCAATACGGTTTCTTACTGTATTGGCATGAGGCACATCCAGAATATGGTATTCATGACATAAGCGTTTCACTTCAAGTACAACTTTTTGAATACTGATTCTTTGATTGGTCAGGTATAAATCTTTAATGGCTTTTTCAATGATTGCCTCAGCATGTTTATTAATTATCTTCTTGCCTTGTGGCAATCCCTCTTTTCTTGGTCGCAATCCATCAATAGTTCCATATGCCTTATAGATTTTTAACCATCTATAGATAGTGGCTGGATTAATATCATATTCTTGGGCTCGTAACTCTACTTCCTTACGACCACTCACGCCTCCCTCAATGAAAGGTCGGATGATGTTGAAACGTCTTTCAGCCTCAATCCAGTCTTTATCAGCGATGAGCTCTAGATCTTCATACTGTTCCACAGCTATTGATGGTCTTAATTCACTGATAGCCGCGATACTTTTCCTGCCAGTATTATTGTTTTCAACAAAAACCGATTTTAGGTCAATGACTTCAATAATCGTATGGGGAATCCCTTTTATCTGAACCGGTTCCCCAGCAGCTATTTTGATATTCACACGTCTATCATTCATGACAACTCCCATTTACCCAAAGTTCAGTAGATGGCTGTAAAGGCATACTTAAATCGCAAACCAGATAACCATGAGCAACTAAATACCAGATTTGACTAATTCCATTGGCTCTGTCCCATTTTCCAAGAAAATGTCTAGCTAATAGAGTCTCAAAAGTTACTGCTCCTCGATCTCTCACATAATCCAATAAGTGCTTTGAATCAGCAGGGGGAAATTCCATCTTTCGGTACTTTTGTAAAAACATGGCATTCGACCATAACTGGTCCCGAATACGCCCCTCATGTGCAATATGAAATTTCCAACCCTCTTCTTTGCATACCCTCATTGCAACACGATATCTAGCTTTCCATAGATGCAAATTAAGTTGCAATTCATCTGTAGGTTTTACTTCAACCAGTTTAGGTGCAATAAATGGAAGAAAATCATCATGCTTATAAGTTACCAGGTAGTCAGGGGTGTAAACTCGTTTCTGTCCATTATCAAAATACTCAATGGTAAATGGTTGAGACTCAACAGCAAGAACATTGGGATCAACCTCTAATCGAATAAGGAAATCCCGTTCAAGAGTTGATTCAAAGGCAACTGCGGAATCTTTTTTAAAAGGATATAAACCAGATACACTGATACGTGTATTACCAATTTTTCTTCGAGCTGGTACGATGTTAACGGTGTCGCATGATTGATTGTTCATTCTGGGTTCCGTTGCATAGTTCTTTATAAAATTTGTCGCATAGTTCTTTATAAAAGGTGGTCTAAGTCTTTGACCCTAGCTTATATTGTCGCATAGTTCTTTGTAAATGACAGAGGCTCCAGCCCAAAGCCCGGTGAAATTACCCTTGCGCATTTAGGCGTGCTGTTTTTAGATGAACTGCCAGAATTTGACCGCAAGGTGCTGGAGGTGCTGCGTCAGCCTTTAGAATCTAAGGAAATTGTGATTTCACGCGCATCACGGCAGATTACCTTTCCGGCCAATTTTCAGCTGATTGCCGCCATGAATCCTTGCCCTTGCGGCTATGCATTTAATCAGGATGCGCGCTGCCAGTGTTCACCGGATGCGATTAAACGCTACCAAAACCGTATTTCCGGCCCGCTGCTGGACCGGATTGACCTGCATATTGATGTGCCGCCGCTGCTGGCGCATGAACTGCAGGACAGCGTGCAGGCAGAAACTTCAGCACAAGTGCGCAGCCGGGTGCTGCAAGCCTATCAGCATCAGCTGCAGCGCCAAAATGCGCCGAATATGTCGCTCAGCCCCAAACAGCTGGAACAGCACGCGGCCTTAGACCAAACTGCTCAAGACTTGCTGAAAATGGCGCAGGAACGCCTGAATCTGTCGGCTCGGGCATATCACCGCGTGCTGCGGGTGGCGCGCACCATTGCAGATTTGGCGCAGCAGGAAAAAATTCAGCCCGCGCATCTGTCTGAAGCGCTGTCTTACCGCAGTCCGCTGACCTAGCATATTCACTGACAGGCGCCTGCAGCCCAAACGCACAAAAGCCCTTCGCCCGCAGGCAAAAGGCTTCAAAATTTTGGCCGTGGGGCGCCGTCTGTTAGAACGTTTTGCTTAAAGTCAATACAGCACCGGTGTCGACACCGCGGCTTTGCGCATTGCTCATATTTTTCGTATCAATATTGGTGCCGACCGCAGCCAATTCCGCTGCAGCGCCCGGAATCGATTTAAAGCCGTAGGTAATGCCGGCTTTCCAGTCGACATAATTGTCATCGCCATTAAATGAGTATTTATTTTCATCGCTCACTTTGGTATAGCCCAAACCAGCGACGCCGCCAAAGCCTGATGCGCCAAACGGAATGGAATAGGCGGCATTGATGTTCCAACTGCTGGTATCAGCAGCCGCATAATCATTGGTATAGTTGATATTGGTCAGCAGACTGTCGCCAGATACAAAGACATCTGCAAAGGTTAATTTGCCGTACAATTCTGCCCAGCTTAAATCGCTGGCGCTCGGATAATTATAATACACCACCCCCACATCTAAGACAGGCTTGCTGCTGAAGCTGTCCAGTGTAGCCGCATAGCCAATCGATGGATCCAGTTCTAAGCTCGGCGTGCCTGAACCAAAATTTACGTTTGAGCCCCACAAGCCAAAATATACGCCTGATTTATGCGATAAGGTAAAGCCGGCTTGTACTGCTGGATCCGTTTCAGTTTGCGTCATCCCGCGAAAACGGTAGTCTGTCGTAACAGCAGCGCTGCCGCTGAATGATAAACCGTATGGCATTGCCGGCGCATCTTCAGCAAATACAGCACCAGAAGCAGCAGTAGTTAAAGCAGTTAGAGCAAATAATTTTTTCAACATGGTTCATGTCCCCGGCAGATTTTTTTTCAGATTCACTAGGGATCAGCAATCACTGTGCCAATATTTAACTTATGGCCATTCAAAAGCCAAAAAAAACTTTCAAAGCTGTTGAAAAATAACTTAAGTATTTATTTTTAATCATCTATTTATGAATTTTCATCAACTTCTTTTTTGGCGAATCAACTGTTTCGGCGGCAGCGCCAGCTCTATGTATAAACAGCTTATACAGCGCCGAAGAAAAATGCAGGTCTTAAAAACGCATCATTTTGAGTGCATTTTTCAGCCAATTCTCATCATTACAGCTAAAAAAAGTGCATAAAGCAGTCTTTATGCACTGAATACAGAATAAAGAAGATGAACTGCGCTTAGAAGCTGTAATTTAAGCCAATAACCGTATGGTCATCCAGCGATGCGCCTGAACGGTCTTTGCCGCCCCAAACATAGTCCAGCGCAATTTCTGCACCGGTAGAACCAATCACTTTAGCTGCGCCAATGCGGGCTTCAGAAAACACCGCGCTTTTAGCGGTCTGTACAACTGTATCATCCCGGCGGTCATTATAGATGAAGCCCCCTGCAGACGCGCGAAGTTTAAAGTCTTCTGGCAATTCATGCTCATAGGCTGCACTCAAATATACATCTCCAGCATTGCCGTAATTGACATCCGCCAAGAGCACAGCCAGACCCAGCGACAAATTTTTATAATCCACGCTGTTCAGCATTTCAACGCCAGTAGTGCGTCTCTTCTGATCTGCACCATCACTGTACACAGAGCCGCCATTTTGATACACATAAGCTGTCACTTGAGTTTTATAGCTCCAATCCTCATTCAGCGCACGTCCATAACCCAAATAGAAATCATGCTCGAAACCGGAATCCTTACGCTCATCTGTAGCATCATAATCTAAAGTAGAGCCCCAATAACCGGCAAATATCCCGCTTTGGTGTGCGTATTCCAGCCCAGCCTGCAGCGCCACGTCATCATTTTCAACGCCGCCGCGGTAAATATATTTGCTCAGCACTGACGCGCTGCCGCTGATTGCACCATGGCTGGCAGTCTGCTCACCCGCCCATGCAGGCAGTGCTGCCGCCAGCAAAAGTACTGCTGCTGCGCGGTGTAAAACAAACTTCATAGGATTCCCCTTTGCAGTTTCTGCAATTGATTTCATTCAGAAAATTTTTAAGTGGGCGATTTTAATCCTATTTTTTAACTGCAGTGTTAAATTTTATGGGAAAAACTGGGCCGGTCATCTTCTATATGGTGAATTTTTCATCACAAAATAGCCGTAAACTTTGTCCCAACCTTATCTTTATTTCACATATCTACTGATTTATCCTGCTTCTTACCACAGCACAATTGGCATAAATAATCATGTGCTCCGCCACTAGACGGAGTCGTGTAAAAATGAATACTTCAGGAAAACTTTACAGTTAATTTATGCCAATATGCCTTTCAACACTTGAATCTAAATGCGCTTGATTAAATTGAATGGTCAATCAAATGTTTTGTTTTTACTGATAATTCAAAAAACAAATAAATAAATTGAATGTTTTTCCGCCTATTTATGGCTATTTTTATCGAAAATTTGCATAACTTTAGTGTAATAAATTCAATAAAAGTGATCTTTATTTAATAAATCCTTATACAATCTACCAACTCTTTAACTACATATTTTTTGCATGAGGCTCTCTCCCAATGCTCAAATCTAAACAGCTGACTCTAGCCGTACTGGTAAACTCCGCCTTAATTTCGGCTGCATTTGCCAGCGAACAAAGTGAATCTAAAGGTTTTGTAGAAGATGCGAACGGCACCGTACTGTTCCGCACAGGTTTTATTGACCGCGACAAGAAAAATGTTCCTGCCGGCGCTGATACCCGTTCTACAGCACAGTCTGCAATCTTTGATTTAGAATCTGGCTATACCCAAGGTGTTGTTGGTTTTGGTGTGGGTGTTGTAGGCGATGCCTCTTTCAAAATCGGCGACAATAAACACGCCGGCAACAACATGATTCCACGTGAAACATTAAACGGTAAAAAGCAGGCTGGCGATACGTATGACCACTGGGCCCGCGGCGGCGCAAATGTTAAAGCGCGCATCTCTAACACTGAAGTGCGCTACGGTACACAAGTATTAGACCTGCCTGTGCTTGCCAGCAACACTGGCCGTATGGTTCCTGAATATTTTGAAGGCGTGTTGGCGACTAGCCGTGAAATTAACGGTTTAGAATTAACCGCAGGTAAATTCACCAAAAACCAAATGTCTGAACAGATCAATACTGACGGCAACCATTTGCAACGTGCAGTAGTTTGGGGCGCTAAATACAAGTTTAATGATGATTTGAATGCCTCATATTACGGTTTGGACAGCAAAAATGCGCTTGAACGCCATTATGTAAACGCCAACTACAAACAAGCATTGGCCAATGATGCATCGCTGACTTATGACTTCAGCGGCTATCACACTAAATTTGATAAAAATGCAGTAACGTATTCTGCAACTGGCGAACTGCTTCCGAATTATGCAGCTACAGGTATTGCGGGAACTGAAAAAACCAATAATATTTGGGCGATTTCAGGCGCTTATAACCAAGGCCCTCACAACATTATGCTGGCCTATCAGCAAAATACAGGTAATGTCGGTTACGATTATGGCCAAAATGCTGACGGTTTCCAAAGCATTTACTTGCCTAACTCATACCTGTCTGACTTTATCGGCAACCATGAAAAATCAGTCCAAGTTCAGTACAACTTAGACTTCGGCAAATTAGGCGTTCCGGGCTTGAATTGGACTACCGCATATGTGTATGGCTGGGATATCAAAGTCAACAATACAGCTGAAGAAGGTAAAGAAAACGAATTCTTCAACCAAGTTAAATACACAGTACAAAGCGGTTTTGCCAAAGATGCCAGCCTGCGTCTGCGCAACTCGATCTACCGCGCAAACAATGCCTATGAAGGCGCTTATATCGGCGATACCAATGAATGGCGTATTTTCTTAGACATTCCAGTGAAATTATTCTAATTTTATTGGGTCTATAAAATAAAAAAAACCTGCACATGATGCAGGTTTTTTTATGGGCTGAAATTAATACATAACACCAGCCGCTAATCGAAAATCGATTATTTATTCGCTTCTTGATAAGCAGCAATTGAGCTTAAAACTTCTTGCTTAGCGACTTCAGAACCTTCCCAGCCGCTGAGTTTTACCCATTTGCCAGCTTCAAGGTCTTTATAGTGCGCAAAGAAATGCTCTACTTGCTTGATCAGCAATTCTGGAAGGTCTGTATATTCTTTAACGTCTTTATAAAGCGGTGTCAGTTTGTCATGCGGTACAGCGATTAATTTCGCATCTACGCCGCCGTCATCTTCCATATTCAGTTTGCCGACTGGACGGCAGCGGATAACCGAACCCGGTTCTACTGGATGCGGAGTTACCACCAGCACATCTAACGGATCGCCATCCAGCGACAATGTGTTTGGCACATAACCGTAGTTTGCTGGGTAGAACATTGCTGTACCCATAAAACGGTCTACAAACAGCGCGTCAGAATCTTTATCGATTTCGTATTTGATTGGCGCTGCGTTTGCAGGAATTTCAATAATGACATAGATGTCATTCGGCGCATCTTTACCTGCAGGGATATTGCTGTAGCTCATAGCATCACTCTTTTTACAAAGTTAAATTTAAACAAAGTTAAATCTTTTTAAACCGCGCCAATTATAACGGTTTTTCGAATTTTTTTGTGCTTTTGCATTTCTGCACCAAAATATTCATTACAATTACAGTGTTAAAGCTTGCAGCAACTATACAATTTTAATCGTAATCAGCAGCAGGCAGACCGGACACAGCATAGACAATGTCCAAATAATCGAGCGCAGCGTAGCCCAATTCACCAAATAGCAAATACCGTAAATAATGCGCAATACGATATAAGCCATGCCCAGCGTCATAATATAAAACTGCGGAATTACCATATATTCTGCGACTAAAATCGCACCAATAAACAGCGGCAGACTTTCAAAACTGTTTTGCTGCACTGCATTTGCGCGGCTCGCCAACCCAGAAGCCGCCGCTAAAAATTCTCGAGGATTTTGATTATCTCTTGCGGTAAAGCCCGATGCTTTTTTTGCAATAAAAGTGAAAACATAAGGCAAAAGGCAAGCGGCTAAAATGAGATAGATGATCCCACTTATGCTTTGCATATGATTTTTCTCATCATGATTTTATAAACGCCATCATAACATGGCAATTCGTGAATAAATTTTGTTAAATAGAGTGTTTTCTTTAATTAAGCATATAGGGTGAATATGGTCAGTCCGGATCAAAAAGAAATGTTTGACGTTCTGGAAAAGCAGCGCCAAAACCAGCAGCAGGTCGACCGGGTACTGAAAATCGTAATTCCCGTGACCGCTTTTCTGCTGACAGTGATTTGCGCCAATATGAATATCTGGTCAACAGTGCTGACCTTCATTATGCTGTGGGTGGCGTTTTATGCCGTGGCCATTAAACAATGGCCGCTGTGGCATTGGGCGATTACAGTTTTAGTGTACTGCCTGATTGACAATATTTTAAGTCATGGCGCATTCACCCCAAACCGCTTTAGCCTGCAGTTCGGTTCAATGTTTATTTTTCTGGGCATTTTTGGCGTCGGACGGCGCTACTTTGACCGCTGGCTGATGAAAAAATAATACGCTGCATCATAAAAAAAGCGCCTGACGGCGCTTTTTATTTTTTATGATGTGATTCAGGCAGTTTTACGCAAATCTTTACGCAGGATTTTGCCCACGTTAGATTTTGGCAACTCATCCATAAACTCGACATAGCGCGGACGCTTATAGCCTGTCAGATTTTCTTTGGCAAAGGCCAACACTTCTTCTGTCGTCAAAGACGGATCTTTTTTCACGACAAACAATTTTGGCACTTCACCTGATTTTTCATCCGGCACGCCAATTGCAGCCACTTCCAATACTTTCGGATGTTTTGCAATAACTTCTTCAATTTCTGAAGGATAGACATTAAAACCTGACACCAAAATCATGTCTTTTTTACGGTCAACGATTTTAATATAGCCGCGAGAATCCATCACGCCAATATCGCCAGTACGGAAGAAGCCATTGCTCATGACTTTTTCAGTTTCGTCCGGACGGTTCCAGTAGCCTTTCATCACTTGCGGCCCGCGGATCGAAATTTCACCCTGCTCGCCTACCGGCATTTCATTGCCGTCATCATCCAAAATTGCCACTTCAGTCAGCGGCAAAGGAATACCGATGGTGCCGCTGAACTCCATAGATGACGGCGGATTCGCTGTCGCTACCGGTGAAGTTTCAGACAGGCCGTAACCTTCAATAATGTTAGTGCCGGTCACCTTTTTCCAAGCTTCGGCTGTCGATGGAAGTACAGCCATGCCGCCGCCCATCGCCATTTTCATTTTACTGTGATCCAGCTGTTTAAATTCTTCATTGTTAACCAATGCATTAAACAGCGTATTCACTGCAGGGAAGAAAGTCGGCTGATATTTGCGCAGCTCTTTAATCACTGCAGGCAAATCGCGCGGGTTTGGAATCAGCACGTTGGCTTGGCCTTTGTACATGCCGTACAGCGCGCACACCATAAATGCAAAAATATGATACAGCGGCAGCGCGCAGAAAATGCGGTCATCCGGCTGTCCATCCTGCTTGCCGAATTTGCTTTGGAAAATGCCGTCACACTGCAGCATGTTTGCCACCAAATTGCGGTGTGTCAGTTCTGCGCCTTTCGATACGCCGGTTGTGCCGCCGGTATACTGCAGCACAGCAGTATCGCTGAGGGTCAGGTTCGGACGCTTATAATTGCTGGCGCTGACTTTTGACATCGCTGCGTTAAAGCGGATATGGCCCGGAATATCCCAAGCCGGAATTTGCTTACGTACAGAGCGCAGCACAAAATTCACCAAAGTGCCTTTCAGCGCGCCCAGCATATCGCCTACAGATGCAACGATCACATGCTTAACAGGAGTTTTGCCTAAAATCGCTTGGTAAACGGAAGCGAAGTTTTCAATAATCACCAGCGCTTCTGCGCCAGAGTCATTCAGCTGATGTTCCAGCTCACGCGAAGTATACAGCGGGTTCACATTCACCAGCACCAAACCGGCGCGGAATACACCCAGCGCAACAACAGGATACTGCAGAACATTCGGCATCATGACCGCAACGCGTGAACCTTTCGGCAGGCCCAGACTTTGCAGATAAGCTGCAAATTTGCGGCTAGATTCATCCAATTCACTGAACGTCAGCACTTTGTCCATAAAAATGAAGGCATCACGTGAGCCAAATTTTTGGAAATTTCGCTCAAATATATCATTTAATGATGTATTTTCTGGCGGTATTTCTACAGTTTCCGGAATACCTGTTTTTTGGTATTCAGCGAACCAAATTTTTTCCATAACCCCGATTCTCCTGTCAGTAATCCTTAATAATTCAACTGTTTTTCTCAATATCAAGCCGCTCGTTATTTAACTTATGTGTGCTTAATATTGCATCCATTTTCGAATACTTTGCATATATAACGTATTTCGAGCAATGGATGCTAGTATTATCTTTGAATGAACAGTTTATTTGCTTTTTGATAACCGCGCGGCAGCATGACGCCTTTTGAAGCGCGCTTGCCGAAATATTTCTTCAGATCATCGCCTTTCAGCTTTAACTGCTGTTGACCTGCAACCACTTGAATTATTTCATCTAAAGTCAAAGTTAACATGGATACAATTTCATCATCAGCTTCAAGTTGTATCAATTTATTACCTTTACCTTTATTCAATACCGGCAATTCCTCCGCTTCAATAATCAGCAGACGCCCTGCTGAACTGAGCAGTGCAAGATGCGTCGCCTGCTCCATCAGCTGCAGCGGCATTGGATGCGCGCCATCCGGCAGACTCAAGAAAGCTTTGCCGGCTTTGGCATTGGTGTCCAGCTGTTTGCCTTGGGTCTTAAAGCCATAGCCTTTGCTGCTGACAGCAAGCACTTCAGCCGCATCGTCAGCAATCAGCACTTGCTTAAAGCCGACACCGCTGGCTGGCGCAAGTTTAGAGCTGAGCGGTTCGCCCAATCCCCGTGCAGACGGCAGGCTATTGATCGCCAGCGCATAGCTGCGGCCGCTGTCATCCAGCACATAAACCCGCTGATTGGATTTGCCTTGCGCATGGCTTAAATACTGGTCGCCAGCGCGGAAATTCAAGTTTTCAGCATCCACATCATGGCCTTTGGCGGAGCGGATCCAGCCAGCTTCGGACAGCACTACGGTCACTGGATCAGCCGGCAGCATATCCTGTTCATTAATGGCTTGAGATTCTTCACGCTGCACGATCGGCGAACGGCGGTCATCGCCGAATTTCTTCGCATCTTCTTTCAGTTCATCAATAATTAATGATTTCAGCGCTTCAGGATTGCCCAGCTGCTCACGGATCACTGCAGCTCTGGCTTCCAGCTCATCCTGCTCACGGCGCATTTCCATTTCTTCAAGTTTGGCCAAATGGCGCAATTTGAGTTCTAAAATGGCTTCGGCTTGAATTTCATCAATATTGAAATGCGACATCAACACCGGTTTCGGCTGATCTTCTTCACGAATAATGCGGATCACTTCATCAATATTCAAAAAGGCAATAATCAAGCCTTGCAAGATATGCAGACGCTTTTCAATTTTATTTAAATGATATTGAAGACGGCGGGTTACCGTATTTTTACGGATTTCAATCCATTCCAGTAAAATGCGCCGAATAGATTTAACCTGAGGGCGGCCGTCTGCGCCAATCATATTCATGTTGACGCGGTAGCTGGATTCCAAATCGGTCGTTGCGAACAAATGGCTCATCACGGCTTCGGCGTCAATACGGCTGGAACGCAGCACAATCACCAAGCGGGTCGGATTCTGATGATCAGATTCATCGCGCAGGTCACTGACCAGCGGCAGTTTTTTGGCCTGCATTTGGTCGGCAATTTGCGTAATCACTTTTGAACCGGACACTTGGTACGGCAGCTCGGTAATCACAATTTCATTTTTTTCGACACGGTAAATAGCGCGGGTGCGATAGCTGCCGCGGCCGGTGGTCTGAATTTTCAGCAGCTCATCCGGTGCAGTAATAATTTCCGCTTTGGTCGGCAAATCCGGCCCCGGGATATAGGTGGCCACTTTTTCATCAGTTAAATTCGGATTGCGGATCAGGGCGATCGTGCCCTTCACCACTTCACGCAAATTATGCGGCGGAATATCGGTTGCCATGCCCACTGCAATGCCGGTAGTGCCGTTTAACAGAATGTTGGGCACGCGCGCCGGCAAATTTACCGGCTCTTTCATTGAGCCGTCAAAGTTGTCCTGCCAATCACACGTACCTTGGCCCAATTCGGACAGCAGCAGATCACTGTACGGCGACAGTTTTGCTTCGGTATAACGCATCGCGGCAAAGGATTTTGGATCATCCGGTGAACCCCAGTTGCCTTGACCTTCAATAAACGGATAACGGTAGCTGAACGGCTGCGCCATCAGAACCATGGCTTCATAACAGGCCGAATCGCCATGCGGATGATATTTACCTAAAACATCACCCACAGTACGTGCCGATTTTTTCGGCTTGCCGCTGGGTTTTAAGCCCAATTCACTCATCGCATAGACAATGCGGCGCTGCACCGGCTTCAAACCGTCACTGATGTGCGGCAAGGCGCGGTCCATAATCACGTACATGGCGTAGTTAAGGTAAGCTTGTTCGGTAAATTCCGCTACGGAACGGTTTTCTGTCGCATGATGCGCAAGGCTTGTCATAACAACCTGTAATCCTAATAAATTCGTTTTTGTATCTGGGTTCTTATGCTATGTCGCTGCCGGATCATACACAAGGGCATGAATTGATGCACAGCGACAAATCCTGTCTTAGGAAAGTTCTAATGCCGTAAAATTATCCATTTTCGAAGAAATGATCAACTGATTATTTTTCTGCAGGCATATAGCGCTGCCTGAACGGATGCAGCTGTGGGCAGCAAACCCGCTGGCAGCGCCAATAAAAAAGCGCTGACCGGTCAATCCCGGGCAGCGCTTAAAATCATGACATAAAAGTCAAACAATTGAGCTGGGCTTACAGACCCATATCTTCCAGTTTTTTGCCCCGGGTTTCTTCACCTAAAATCACAATGACAAAAGCCACCGCCAGCAGCACAGCAGTAAACATGCTGAATACATAACTGAAGCCGTTCTGCATAACCATCATCTGCGTCACGGCCAATGGCGCCACAATACCGCCCATACGGCCAACTGCAGCTGCCCAGCCAGAACCAAAAGCGCGGATATTGGCCGGATACTGTTCTGGCGTATACGTGTAGAGCACACCCCATGCGCCGAGATTAAAGAAGGACAGCAGGCAGCCCCAAAATACAATCATGCCGACAGTCGAAGACTGGCCGAAGAAGTAAGCAGAAAGGGCGCACATGCCGATAAAACCGGCCAGCGTAGCTTTACGCCCCAATTTCTCGACCAGCCAGGCCGCCGCAATATAGCCCGGAAGCTGCGCCAAAATCATCACCAGCACATATTCAAAGGACTGCACAATGGTATAGCCCTGTTTGACCAGCAAGCTTGGCAGCCAGGTAAAAATGCCGTAGTAGGAATAAACAATGCCGAACCAGATCAGCCAAAGCATTAAGGTGCGTTTGGCAAATGCGCCCGTCCACAGCTGGCCAAACGACACATTGTGCTTTTGCGCCACCGGTTTCACTTCAAAAATTTCCACCACTTCAACACCGCATTTCGCTTCAATTTTTTTGACTAAAGCATGCGCTTCCTGCAGGCGCCCGCGGTTGATTAAATACGGTACAGACTCCGGCACCATTTTCCAGATCACAATGGCATACAGCGCTGGCACCCCGCCGACTAAAAAGGCAGCATGCCAGTTAAAATGCGGAATAATAAAATATGAAATCAGCGCAGCGCACAGCCAGCCCAAGCCCCAAAAGCTTTCCAGCAGCACAATAAAACGTCCGCGCACATGGGCAGGAATATATTCACTGACCAGCGTGACTGCCACCGGCAGCTGCCCGCCCAAGCCTAGTCCAACCACAAAGCGCAGCGCCAGCAGCCACGTCAAATTTGGTGCAAAAGCACAGGCGGCAGTCGCAATACTGTAGACCACCAATGTGGAAGCAAAAACAGTTTTACGCCCAAAACGGTCTGCCAGCGCGCCGGAAAACACTGCGCCAATGGCCATGCCAACAAAGCCAATCGATACAACCCAGCCTTTTTCGGCCGGACTCATCGCCCAGTCCTCTGCCATTTTCGCCAAGATAAAGGAAATTAATCCGGTATCCATCGCGTCAAACATCCAGCCCAGTCCAATGACCCAAAGCAAGGTGTAGTGAAACTTGCCAATGGGCAAGCGCTGTATCCGTGAGACTAAGTCCATAACAAGATCTCTGATCAGGTGAAAGGGTGCATGCTGCCTTCACAACAGGATTTTATGATAATGCCTTTTTAATTTATGTATGGAGCGCCAGAGGCTGCGCCGGCATAATGCGGCGCGTGGCGCAGATAAATTCAGCTTAACAGTTTAGCTGGAATCTTTGGAGGACGCGGACTGGTCGTCGTCGTCTTTATAAATAAATTTCGGCATTTCCAGACCAAAATAGATAGCGATACAGCGCAAGGAAAAGCCAAAGACTAAGGTTAAAATGACGGTAATTTCCAGCGATAGGCCAAAGTCGATGCAGAACCAGTAGAAAATGACGGCAACAAAGGAAATAGAAGCATACAGTTCGCGGCGGAAGACCAGCGGCACGTCGTTACACAAAATATCGCGCAAAATGCCGCCAGACACACCGGTCAGCACACCCGCCACCGCGGATACGACAAAGCCGTGGCCCATCTGCAAGGCGATTTGGCAGCCGATGATGGTAAAGCCGATCAAGCCTAAAGCATCCAGCAGCAAAAAGATGGAATGCAGATGCTTCATCCATTTAGCAATGAGAATAGTGACAAAAGCAGCGCAGCAGGTCAGTACCAGATATTCAGGATGCTTGACCCACGTTAGCGGATAATGCCCAAGCAGCACGTCGCGCACTGAACCGCCGCCCAATGCGGTAACACAGGCAATCAGTACTACTCCAAACCAGTCCATGCTTCGGCGCCCTGCTGAAAGCGCGCCAGTCATGGCTTCAGCCGTAATTGCAATAATGTAAATAACGGTGAGTAACATTGCCCTTCATCCGCTGAGGGTAAAAGATGCGCGCTATTCTAAGCCATCTTCAGAAAAAAACTACAGAAATTGCGCGCAGCATTGCTTAAATTTTTTGGTTGAACCGCAAACGCACGGCTGTTTCATGGTGATTTGACGTCCTGTGGTCGGATCGAGGAAATACCATATGCTGTCCAGCTTCACAAAATGCGAACGTTCATGGTGCACCTGCGCCTGCTGGCCATCATGGTAATGCGCTTTAAACTCCACCTCCGCATGGCTTTTATCCAATTTCTCATTGAAGCGCACAATATCCAGCTTAAGCCAGCGGTTGGCGCAGCTCCAGTCGGCAATAGCGCTGATATCCAAATCTGCCTGCTGGCCCAGCGCAGTCGTGCGCACAATATAATCAATCTCATGCAAGGCAAAAGCGCTGTAACGCGAGCGCATCAGCTGAACTGCGCTTTGCGCAGCCGTTTGGCCTAAATGCAGGGGCTGGCAGCAGCCGGCATAATCGCCGCCGCCGCAAGGGCACAATAGAGTGTCAGACATGCGTGTTCAATCCAGAAAAAAATAGCCTGCAGAAGCAGGCTATTTTAGCGCATGTTGGGGCAGCGCGCGCCCCAGCCTGCGGTTTCAATGCATATTGTCGGCAATAGACGTAATATGCACTTTTTCAATTTTATGGCCATCCATGGTGACCACTTCAAAAATATGCCCGTCTGCGGTCAGTTTGGCGCCATTTTCCGGCAAGCGGCCCAAATGGAATAAGATATAGCCAGACAGTGTCGAATACTGTTCAGACTCATCCACCAAATCACAGCCCAGCAGCAGTGATACATGGCGAATATCCGTTGAGCCTTCCAGCATCAGCGTGCCATCTTCCAGACTTTCAGCTGCTGTATCCAGTTCATCTTCATCCGGGAATTCGCCGGCAATGGCTTCCAATACGTCAATTGGAGTCGCTACGCCTTCAATTGAACCGTATTCATTCAGCACCAGCGCCATTTGCAGCGGCGCCTGCCGCAGCTGTTCCATCACCATCAGCACTTGCGCATTTTCATGCACAATGACTGGCTCGCGCAGGTGCTTTTCAAAATTCAGCACTCCGGTTTCAATATATTCGTTCATGACTTTATGCGTCAGCACCACACCGGCGATATTGTCCAGTTCACCGCGGGCAATAATCAGGCGCGAATGGCTGGTGCCCAGCAGCTGATGCTTGATCGATGCTTCATCTTCATCCAAATCGATCCATTCCAGTTCCGGCCGCGGCGTCATCACCGACTTAACCGGACGCTCAGACAGCCCAAGCACGCCCTGCACCATCACACTGTGGTAAACGCCGTTGTCTTCGTCAAATACATCATCAGCAAAAGCGCGGGTCGCCAGCACATCTTCCTGCACATTTTCACTGCTTTCCGCCGCATTTTTGCCGCCCAGCATACGCATTACAGCCGATGCAGTGCGGTAGCGCAAATCGGTGGTGGTGACCATTTTTTCCTGATTATGGCGCATGGTCTGATTAAGAAATTCAATCATGACCGAGAAGCCGATGGCTGCATACAAATAGCCTTTCGGAATATGGAAACCAAAACCTTCCACCAGCAGCGAAAAGCCGATCATCATCAAGAAACACAGGCACAGAATCACTACAGTTGGATGGCGGTTGACGAAGTTCATTAAAGGCTTCGATACCCACAGCATAATGCCGACTGCAATCACCACCGCAATCATCATGACCGGCAGGTGTTTAACCATGCCGACTGCAGTGATTACGCTGTCCAGCGAGAATACCGCATCCAGCACCACAATCTGAATAATTACCATCCAGAACGTTGCATGCACTGGATTTTCTTCTTTCAGCATCGGCTTGTTTTCAAGACGCTCACGCAGCTCCATAGTGCCTTTAAACAGCAGGAATACCCCGCCAAACAGCAGAATTAAATCGCGTCCGGAAAATGGATGGCCAAAAACATGGAACAGCGGCGCAACCAGTGTCATGACCCATGCAATAGAAGCCAGCAGCACCAAGCGCATGCACAGCGCCAGCAGCAGGCCAACAATGCGGGCAGCATTGCGCTGTTCCGGCGGCAGTTTTTCCGCCAAAATTGCAATAAAGACTAAGTTGTCAATGCCGAGGACGATTTCCAGCACCACCAAGGTCAGCAGGCCGACCCACGCCGAGGGGTCAGACATCCACTCAAAGATCATGTGTTCTGCTCCTGAGCGTAATGCAGGCCTGTACGGACTGGCTTAATTTTGAGGCGGGATAAACTGCGTTCTGTGACGCATAATTTATGAGTTTCTAAGCGATATTTTAATGCGGAGCGACAACAACCACTGCCCATGACGATTCATTTATTAAAAAACAGGAATTCAGTATAGCAAGATGAGTCAGAATTTCATCTTTTTTTAGCGCGCAGGTGCCGGCAGCGCCGTTATGTGAATTGTATTTTTTTTGCAGCCTAAGCGCTTGCCGGCATCAGGCTGTCATATTTCGAAACTATGCTAGAGCCATAAAAAATAAAGTGCTAAGGTAATTAAAACGATATGAATAGCGTATTACAAATGACAGAACACAATATCTCTCTTTCTTCTCCCAGCACCACCCAGCCGCTGATTGCTTTATATTGCGGCTCACGTTCAGGCAACAACCCGATTTATTTAGAAAAAGCGGTCGCGCTGGCCAAAGGCATCGCAGAACATGGTTTTGGATTGGTTTACGGCGGCGCCAGCATCGGCCTGATGGGCCAAGTGGCGGATGCTGTAGTGCAAAACGGCGGTGAAACCGTAGGGGTCATTCCTGAATTTATGCTGGATTATGAAATTGCCCACAACAATCTAACTGAACTGCATGTTGTGCGCACCATGCATGAGCGCAAAGCCATGATGGCGGAGCGCGCCAGCGCCTTTGTTGCCCTGCCCGGCGGCCTCGGCACCTTCGAGGAAATTTTGGAAATCGCCACATGGGGCCAGCTTAACCAGCATCAAAAACCGATGATGCTCTATAATGTAAATGGCTTTTATGATGCACTGATTGCGCAGCTGGATCATGCCGTGCTGGAAGGCTTTTTGCCGCCGCAGCACCGCGCCAAATTGATTGTCTGCAACTCATCCAAACAGATTTTCAGCGCGCTGAAAAATTTAGACTGTCCAAAACATGTCGAAGTGTAGACTGGTATTGGACTTTCATTAAAGTACACAGCGCAATCATGCGCCAACATAAATTCAGTTAAAAAAAAAACGGGCCTTTTGCCCGTTTTTTATTGAAGAATCTTAAATGCATGCACTGAAACTCAGTGTCCAGATACCGCGTGATAGAACCATGGCAGCACGGTTGCCAGCACAATACTCATCAGCAGGCCGACCATCAGCTTCATGGCGTCCTTGCTGACATTGCGCGAAGTACGGTATTTATTGACTTCATGCAAATGCATTGACATCGCGAATTCGCGCCCGGCCAACAGGCCCAAAAACACCCATGTGGTGCTCATAGGGATATTGCTCCATTCTTTAAACACCAGCAAAATACTGGCATAAATAAAGTCAATAATCGTTGCAGAGCGGATATCGGCAACCCCGGTTTTGGTATCAATAATATTTTGGATCGCGCCTCCGCGCTGATACAGGATAATGCCCAGCAGCACCACAAATACGCTGATGGCAAAGATCAAAAACCAAAATGGCACAGCGCGCGGCACATAAACAAAAATATTCGCCAAGTCCTGAATCAGCCATTGGCTCCATAAAAATGCTGTCGATACCCACTGCAGGCCGACCCATATGCGTGAATGCTCATTGTGTCTGGTTTTACTGAAATAGACCGAAATTTGCTTAATGACAAAGCGGTAAACAATAATCGCCACCACAAAAGCCACTGCATAGCCCATCATGGATTTGGTCAGCATCGAGCCTAAACTGCTGGGCGAAAAAATGGTCAGCACTAAAAATGTGGTGCTGACCGGTATGCCGTATTTAGTCAAAATAATCAGCAGAATCGGCGGCACAATATACAGCCAAGTCACACCCTCTTGAGGAAAAGGGATGGTTTCCAGCCGCCCGTAAGAAGCATCTGCTGTACCCGAAGCAAACCAGCCGTACAGCAGCACAGCCACTAAAATGCTGCTGACGTACAGCCACAGCACCCACCAAGGACGGTGCGCATTAGAAGAAATAAAGGTGCCCAGCGTTTGCGGCACATCATTTCCCACGATTGAATAAGCAGCCAAGCAGAAGCCGATTACCATCAGGATTTCAATGGTCATGTCAACAGAATACCTTTGCCATAAAGAAAAAGCCCTCCACAACATGAAGGGCTCAGGCGCTATTATGACAGTTAAACATCTGTTCAAACAGTTCTGCGCAGATTTTTATGCTTTTCTTTTTATTGCAGCCGATGCAGGCTGCGCCACACTTTTCATGCAGCGCCGCGTGTCTGCTTATTTCAGTTTGAGCTGATAAACCGCCGTCGTGCCGCTGACTTCATTGCCGGCCACCAGCAGCGGCTGGCCGTTCGGCGAATCCTTGGCTGCAATAAAAATCAAGCCTTCCGGGCCTAAATCACCCTGCTTGGCCACATCTGCCTGCTGTGTATCCCGGTCATTGAAATACTGTACAAACTGCGCTTTCAAAGGATTGCTGATGTCATACACCATAATGCCCCCAGTTCGTTCCAAGCCGATAAACGCAAATGTCTTTTTGCCAATTTGGCCAACCGCTATGCCTTCAGGCTCCGGGCCTTTGTTGTCGCTGCGGTCGTCAAATTTAAAGCTTTCATGATTGCTGTTGAACTGATTCGGGAACAGCTCTGCCACTTTGCGTTCAAACTCACTGCCGGAATCCCAGACAATTTTCTTGCTGACCGGATCAACAATACTGAATGAACGTCCGCCGTAAGCATACAGCCGCTCATATGTCAGCTTGCCGTCTGCATCCAGCAGCGGCTGGCCGGCAGCGTCTTTTTTATAGCCTTGCGTCCAGCTGATGGTTAAACGGCCAAGCTGCGGGTCTTTAATTAAATTATCGGCGCAGACTTCAGCGGCGTCTGACGTTTTGCATTCGCCAAACACCGCTGTATCCAATTTAGCGCCGGTAACTCCGGGAAAGAGCTGGCGCAAATGCGCGGGATAATCGCCTTTTAAATCAAAACCGGCTTTTTTAAATAAATGCTTAATGCGGATTTCTTCGGCATAGCCTGAGTTTAAGTCATTGCCGCCAAAATAGGCTTTTTCATCCTTTAACCATTCACGCGCATCGCCTTCATTGGCGGTCACCAAATAACTTTTGCCGCCAGCTTCATAGTGCGCAATGGCGTCTGGCATATACATGCCGTACAGTCCAGGCCAAGATTTGATCTTAATCATGCCTTCATCTTTGCCGCAGGCGCTGACTGTTTGACCTAAAGAATTCAGACCCACAGCGCAGTCACGGTCACCGCCGTCCAAGGCATTTTCCGGCAGGCTGTGGTCTTTATAGCCCAGCGGAAAAATATCGCTGAACTCGCCTTTTTGCAGATCCAGCACCGCAATGGCATTATTTTCCTGCAGGCTGACCCACGCCGTCTTTCCGTCACTGCTGACGGCAATATATTCAGGCTCTAAATCCTGTGATACGCGTGCAGTCTGCAGCCCTTTCACGGCAATATCCGCGTACTGGCTGCGGTCTGGGCCAAAAATACGCACGCCGGCATCCAGCAGTTCCTGCTTGCGCTGATCCCAAGCGTTAAAATTGGCAATTTTCGCCACAGGCTGCGCAATCACGCTGATATCAATAATGCTGACCGAACCTTCAGGATCAGTTGCATAGCCTTCATTTGGCTCACCTTCATTCGCAACCAGCACGGTTTTACCGTCTGGAGTAAACGTCAGCATATCCGGCAGCGCGCCGGTTTCCGCTTTGCTGATAAAGCGCAAATCAGCCGTACTGAAAAATGCCACGATACCCGGCTGCGTTTTATCCTGCGCCTGAACCGCCAGCGCCAATACCCCGTTTTTCACCGCAGCGCTGTTAACTTCAGAGTTTGCTAAATATGCTTTGGCGTCCAGCGACTGCAAATATTTCGGCTGGCTGGGATTTTGAAAATCCAGAACATCCACCACTCCAGCCTGCGCATTAACAACAAATAAACGCTTGCTGACCGGATCAAAAGCCGGGATTTCTGCAGCGCTGGCGCCAAAAATACCAGATTCGTAGCGCCCAATACGCGACAGCTCAATCGATGCCGGAGTAATTTCTTCAATTTCAGGCGCCGCAGCTGTTTGTTTATCATCTTGGCTGCCGCAGCCCGCCAATCCCCCAGCCACAATTGTCGCCGTTAAAATAGAAAATCGCAACTTCATAATAATATTAACTTTTCATAAAATTTAGACCAATTTACAAACAAAAAATTTAAAGTGCATGACGGGCCGGCTGCAGTTTTATGGCAGCGCCATGACAGACGGTAAAATTGCGATTTGCTGCAAACAATTTATATCGTTTGCTTTAAACTGGTTAAAAATCTCAGTTTTAGCCCTGTATATGAACGCAACGCCAACTCATCAACCGTTACAGCCAGAATTCAGACTTTTGGTGCTGCTGGTGTCCATCGGCTTTTTTATGCAGGGGCTGGACACCACCATTGTCAATACCGCGATTCCAGCGATGGCCATACATTTGGGCGAAGACCCGCTGAATATGCATAGTGTGGTGGTGGCCTATGTGCTGTCTGTGGCGGCCTGTATCCCGCTTAGCGGCTGGCTGGCCGACCGCTTTGGGGTCAGAAATACCTATTTCAGTGCTATTATTATTTTCACGCTGGCTTCACTGGGCTGCGGCCAGGCCAGCAGTTTAAATGAATTGCTGTGTTATCGGGTTATTCAGGGTATCGGCGGCGCGCTGCTGCTGCCAGTCGGCCGGCTGGCCATGCTGAAAGTGATTCCGCGCACGCAATTTTTAGCCGCCATGAGCCTCATGAGCCTCGCTGGCCTGATCGGTCCTCTGATTGGCCCGACATTAGGCGGCTGGCTGGTGCAGGCCGCCACATGGCATTGGATCTTCCTGATTAACATTCCCATGGGGCTGCTGGGCGCGCTCATCACCTTTAAAGCCATGCCCAATGTGACTGAACCCAACGTGCCGGCTTTCGACTTTTGGGGCTTTTTGCTGCTGCTGATCGCGATGTCCGGACTGTCGCTGGGCATTGAAAATTTCGCCAGCACAGAACATTCACTGTACTGGAGCATTGGCCTCATCTGCGCTGGGCTCAGCGCCTGCGTCATTTATGCCCTGCATGCGCATACGCATCAAAATGCCCTGTTCCGCAGCAAACTGTTCAACAACCGCATATATGCCATAGGCATTTTAGGCAACTTTTTTGCCCGCCTCGGCGGCAATGCCATGCCGTTTTTAATTCCGCTGATGCTTCAGGTGGCCTTCGGCTTTGCGCCATTTTATACCGGCCTGCTGATGATCCCGACTGTGCTCGGCTCATTGGCCTCAAAGCCGGTGATCCGCCCGATTATTCAGCGTTTTGGCTACCGCAATGTGCTGTTGGTGAATACTTTTTTAGTCGGCGCCTGCATTTGCAGCTTTGCGCTGTCCAGCGCTGAAACTCCGCTGTGGCTGCGCGCGCTGCATTTCTTTGTATTCGGCATGCTTAACTCGCTCCAATTTGTTTCCATGAATACCCTGACTTTAAAAGATCTGCCGCAGCAGGACGCCAGCAGCGGCAACAGTTTCCTGTCAATGATCATGATGGTGTCCATGAGCATCGGGGTTGCGCTCGCGGGCACACTGGTAAACGTCTTCTCCGCATATTTCGGTCCAGCTCAGATCAGCGGTGCCTTTCACACTGCACTGCTTTGCCTCGGCTGCATCAATTTGATTACTGCAGCGATTTTTTGGCAAATTCCCAAGGACACGCCGGTGTAAAACGCTGTGCAGAAACGCCATAGTTTTGCCCGGCGCTTCGCGTTATGATGCAGCCTGCGCTGTTAACTGCTGGAATTGACCCTGCTGATGAAAAAACGCCTGTCCGCTGCCGCGGTTAAACGCCTCAGTCCGCTGCTGGGCCTGTTAGGTTTCTGCGTGGCGGCCCTGCTGGCCTATTTCCTGATCATGCCGCACCGTTTTGCCTCAGCCGAAGAATACCCAGTCAAAGGCTTTGATATTTCACATCATCAGGGCGATGTGCAGTGGAGTAAAATCTCCCCGCGCGCTTATCAGTTTGTTTATCTCAAAGCCACTGAAGGCGGTGATTTTCAAGACACCAAATTTCAAGACAACTGGCTAAGCGCCCGTGAACGCGGCTTGCGCGTCGGCGCGTATCATTTTTACCGGCTGTGCCGTGACGGCAAAATTCAAGCGCAAAACTTTATTGACACCGTACCGCGCAAAGCTGATGCGCTACCGCCAGTGATTGATTTGGAATATGACAGCAAGTGTATCGATACCTTCAGCAAACAGCAGCTGCTGCAGGAAATTCAGTTCATGCATGACCGGCTGCTGCAGCATTACGGCAAACAGCCAATCTTTTATATTTCAAAGTCCTTTTACAATATTGTGCTGGCCGGCGAATTTCAGCAGACTCCGCTTTGGGTACGTGAATATCAGGGAAAACCGCAACTCAAAGGCAGCCCTGCATGGCTGTTTTGGCAGCACACTAATCAGGGGAAAATCCGCGGCATTGCCAAAACGGTAGATTTAAATGTCTTTAACGGCGACCAAAAGCAATGGAATGCTTTCTTGCTGAAAAATGGCCTCCCGCTGCCGGCTGATGCCCCAGCTAAGGATAAAAAACCGCAGCCTTAACAGTAAATTTCATCAATGATACGGTAACAGCCAGCAAGCAGTTAAAGCATACAGCTGTAACAGCATTTGCTTTATTTGGATTTGCGCCAGCCTATTCATCATAAAATAAACAGCTGTGCAATTTCGCACTGCCGTCACAACCTTTACAATTTCTGCCGCATTTTGCTGACCATACTTTAAGCTGCCTGAGGCGCCTGATTCAGCGCGCAAAGATAACGTTGCTGCGACAGCCTGTGCCGTACAGTTTGCCTGAGAGACTATCTGCACCCTGACAGCTGTGCGATACTGAAGTCCTACCTCTGCTGCTCAATCCTCTGCATGAGAAAAATCATTCATATTGATATGGATGCCTTTTATGCATCTGTAGAACTGCGGGAGCGCCCCGAACTGCGCCATTTGCCCGTGGTGGTGTCTTCACATCATCCGCGCGCAGTGATTTGCGCAGCCTCTTATCCAGCGCGTGAATTTGGCCTGCGCTCAGCCATGGCCATGTCGCAAGCACGCAAGCTATGCCCGCATGCTGTGGTTATTGAGCCTGATTTTGAAAAATACCGAGCAGTTTCAGCACAAATTCACCAAATTTTCCGGCGCTATACCGCCTTGATTGAACCGCTGTCATTGGATGAAGCCTATCTTGATGTCAGCGATAATCTGCTGGGCATTCCCAGCGCCACCGAAGTCGCGCTGCGCATCCGTGAGGAAATCCTGCAGACGACAGGTTTGACCGCTTCTGCCGGTGTCGCGCCCAACAAATTTTTAGCCAAAATTGCCTCCGACTGGAATAAGCCAAATGGCATTTGTGTCATTAAACCTTCAAAAGTAAAAGACTTTATTCATGACTTACCGTTAAAAAAAATCCCAGGGGTTGGCAAAGTCACACAAGTAAAATTACAAGCCATGCACATGGAAACTTTAGGTGACCTGCAGCAAATGGACGAAGCGGTACTTGCTCATCATTTTGGCAAATATGGCCGGCAGCTGTTTTTATATGCACAAGGCATCGATGAACGCCCAGTACAAGCAGAGCGCGAACGGCAGCAAATTTCTAGAGAAACCACCTTTGATTCAGATTTGACGCTGGTCCAATGCCATTCCTATTGGCCCCAGCTAATTGAGCAGGTCTGGAACAGCCTGCAGCGAAAACAACTGAATGCCCGCGGTGTATCCGCCAAACTTAAACTGAAGAATTTTCAGGTACTGCAGCACAGCAAAAGTTTCAAATCCCCGCTGCACAGCCAAGCCGATTTAACGCAAGCGCTGGAACAGCTGCTGCAGGAAATGCATATTCCTGATGATTTTCAGTTCCGCCTGATTGGCGTAGGCGTATATCAGCTGGCGCCCGCAGCGCAAGAAGTGCAGCTGACGCTCCTGTAAAAACTGCCATTTGAGCAAGTTTTGTACAAAAGAATAAAAATAAAACAAATTGGACTTCACATTCAGCAAATTTGGGGTACTCTAATTGCGCGGTGCATTATCCATGTATACGCTGAGATGCTGAAAATCACCTTTACTTTCAGCATGGTGTCCTGTGATTGGCGTGACGATCAAATCCGAATATTACAGGACAGCTCTGCTGTTAAACATGGAACCCTTCTTCCGCATGTCTTGCAACACATCTTCTGAATTTTCTGCCGCTCAAGAGCAGCGCGCGCGTAAAGCAGCACTCAGCAGTTTTGCTGGCGCAGTTGTTGATTGGTATGATTTTTTGCTCTACGGCATTGTGGCCGCTCTGATTTTTAAAGACCAATTTTTTCCAAGCATTGATGCCAATATGGGCACTTTAGCGGCATTGGCAACTTTTGGTGTCGGCTTTTTATTCCGTCCTTTAGGCGGTATTGTCTTTGGCCATTTTGGCGATAAACTCGGCCGCAAAAAAATGCTGGTGATTACTGTCATTATGATGGGGCTTTCAACCGTTGGCATTGGCTTATTACCTAATTTTGAGTCGATTGGCTGGTGGGCGCCAGCACTGCTGGTGACCTTACGCGCGCTGCAGGGCTTTGCTGTCGGCGGTGAATGGGGCGGTGCGGCGCTGATGGCGGTTGAAAATGCCCCCAAAGGCAAAAAAGCTTTTTACAGCAGTGGCGTACAAATTGGCTATGGTGTGGGCTTAGTGCTGGCAACAGGCGCAGTTTCCTTAATTATCGCCACACTGGGTGAGGACGCTTTTGCTGATTGGGCATGGCGTATCCCTTTCCTTGCCAGTATTGTCTTAATTGCCATCGCCATGTGGATTCGACGTGATCAAGATGAATCACAAGAGTTTTTAGATCAGGTTAAACAGACCGCTAAAAAACCTCAAAAATTGCCAATTTTGCAAGCGATTCGCCAGCACCCAAAAGCGTTCTTTTATATTATTGCGCTGCGCTTGACTGAGCTGCTGACTATGTATTTGGTGACTAATTTTGCACTCAATTACTCAACCCAAAATCTGGGTATGGACAAGCAGTTCTTCCTCAATATCACACTCATGGTCGGTGCAGTAAGCTGTTTCAGCATTCCCCTTTTTGCATGGTTAGCAGACCGTTTTGACCATCGCAAAATGTGTGTTTGGGGCGGGCTGATCGGCGCATTTGCGGCATTTCCTTTCTTTATGGCGCTGGATGCGCAAAACACTTGGCTCATCATTGCCTGTTCGATCTTGCTGGCCAATGTTGCTCACGATATGGTGGTCAGCGTGCATCAGCCGATTTTCACCTCCCTATTTGGCACAGAATACCGTTACAGCGGTGCGGGTGTTGGCTATCAAGTCGCCAGCATTATCGGCGGCGGCTTTACTCCAATGATTGCTGCTTCATTGGTGCTTTGGGCGGGAGGTTCATGGCATTATGTTGCAGTTTACCTCGTAGCAGGGTGCCTGCTAACAGCTTTAGCAGCGGCGGTTATGCCGAAAACTCAAGATTAAAAAATCACACAGGAATCACATCATGACAGTACAGCGCATGCATGTAGAAAAGCGTTTCTCTGAAATTGCAATCGCGGGAGATTTAGTACATTTGGCTGGGCAGCTGGCTTCAGATACATCACTTGATATCCGTGGCCAAACTCGCCAAACCCTAGACATCATTGATCGCTTTTTAGCAGATGCCGGCACTGACAAAAGCCATATCATGTCTGTCACTATTTATTTAAAAGATATTGCGCAAGACTACAGCGCCTTTAATGAAATTTGGGATGCATGGGTCGCAGATATTCAAGCGCTGCCGCGCACGTGTGTTGAAGCTAAAATGTACGCGCCTGAAGTACTGGTGGAAATCAGTGCTGTAGCGGTTAAGCCTTAGTAGAATCAAGATTCAAACTGCCTTCGCCAATAAAAAAAGCATGCCTCAGCATGCTTTTTTTAAATTATGTTTTTAAATATTCAATTTGAAACTTTTTGCGCTGCAACCGATCTTAATGGCTTAAGAGCTGAATGCTTTCATTTTTTTGCGCTCTAAATCTGAATACAAATGATATTTTTTTAAATCATTCACTGGCGCAAAAACTTTAGGATGCTTCGCGCTTTGCCCATGCAGAAAGTCTTCACGCAGCTGTGCATATTCAGGCACATCATCATAGCGGATTACGCGGTAGCCAGCCATTTCCAGCAGCGCATCCTGATACTGCAGACGCTGTACACGTTTCAGTACCATCGGATCATCCAGCGCAACAATAGCATTAATTTGCTGATTTTCATCCAGCACAACAAAATCAGCCACCATGTTGCGGTATTTATTACGGGTCCGATAGTATTTGGTAGTCAACAGCGCATCAAAAGAAACATGCGCCAAAATAATATGATTGGGCAAAATTTCCTTTAACCGCGTATAGGTCAGCTGCTCATTAATATTAAAAATAGCGCGCTGTTTTAAAGCGCTGTCCCGCTGCTTGGCAGTATTTTCCAAACTCTTCCAAGCCATGATGAGCATACAGCCTAAAATTACGGTTGCGATCACAACATACATTGCCATCTCTGATAATCCTTTACATTTTTTATAGTCTTTTTTCACTGCAACTGAATAAATTCAGTATACCGCTGGTCTTATTGTTAAAATTTTCAATTAAAAAAACTCTCCCCAACCCTTACCAAACTGTCGATTAAACTGACAATCTGCAGCACAGTACATTGTGCCGAACAGCAAGGGAATCACCTTATAATAGTGACTTCTTTAATGTATGCTAATTTGTCAAACGCTGGCAAGACTATGTATAAATTTTGTCTAACAATTCCGATAAACTGTTCTTTTATGAAGATTATTCAATACTAATATTTTACTGAATTGTATAATCTCATTGCAAAACCGAACATAAAAAAGGACGCCGAAGCGTCCTTTTTTTAATTTTCAAACCAAAACTGCACATTAAGCGCGTGATTTGTTCTTGCCTTTTGCTTTTGACCCGCCAAACGGTTTTTTCGCATCACCGGTTTCACGCGGCGGCAATCCTGTATGCTGCGTCAAAATTTGACCGCGTTCAGGGCGCTTCTTGGTATTTGAAGGGCGCGTTTGCGCTGCCTTAGTTCGATTGCCTTGTTCACCTGTACGTTTTTGTGAATCACCCGCAATGGTTGAATTCTTCTTACGTGCAGATTGGTATTGGCCTTCTGCACTCCCCGCAGGCTGATACGTTGGGATCAAATGCTGTTTCGAATTACCAATTAAATCCTGACGGCCCATTTCTTTTAAGGCATCACGCAGCAAAGGCCAGTTATTTGGATCATGGTAACGCAGGAACGCTTTATGCAGACGGCGACGTTTTTCACCTTTGACGATATCAACATTTTCAGTATAACGCGCCACTTTCGCCAACGGGTTTTTACCGGTGTAATACATGGTGGTTGCGGTAGCCATGGGTGATGGATAGAAGGTTTGCACCTGATCGGCACGGAAACCATGTTTTTTCAACCAAATCGCCAAATTCATCATGTCGTAATCGGTCGTACCCGGATGCGCCGCGATGAAATAAGGAATCAGGTATTGTTCCTTACCGGCTTCTTTACTGAAACGGTCAAACATTTGTTTGAAACGGTCGTATGTACCGATGCCCGGCTTCATCATTTTATTGAGTGGGCCTTTCTCGGTATGTTCAGGCGCAATCTTCAGATAACCGCCCACGTGATGGGTCACAAGCTCCTTCACATATTCAGGGTTCAATACCGCAAGGTCGTAACGCAAACCCGAACCAATCAAAATCTTTTTAATGCCCGGCAATGAACGTGCTTTACGGTAAAGCTGCGTCAATGGTGCGTGGTCGGTATGCAAGTTTTGACACACCCCCGGGAACACGCACGACGGTTTACGGCAATTCTTTTCAATCTCAGGATCTTTACATGCCAAACGGTACATGTTGGCCGTCGGCCCGCCCAAGTCAGAAATAATGCCAGTAAAGCCCGGTGCAGTATCACGAATCTTTTCCACTTCACGCAAAATAGATTCTTCGGAACGGTTTTGGATAATACGGCCTTCATGTTCGGTAATTGAACAGAACGTACAGCCGCCAAAACAGCCGCGCATGATATTCACAGAGAACTTAATCATGTCAAAAGCTGGGAAACGCGCCTCGCCATAAGCTGGATGAGGCAGACGCGCATAAGGCAAATCAAACACATAATCCATTTCTTCTGTGGTCAATGGAATAGGCGGCGCATTCAGCCAAACATCACGTTCGCCATGCTTTTGCACCATTGCGCGCGCATTCCCCGGATTGGTTTCTAAGTGCAAAATACGGTTCGCATGTGCATATAAAACAGGATCTTGCGATACTTCTTCAAACGCAGGTAGGCGAATCACAGCCAATTCACGCGGCGGCAATTTATGTTTAATCGCTTTCGAAGCCGGTTGAAGCTGTACGATTTGCGTATCGCTATCTAAATTGTCACCTTCACGCACAATTGGATTGGCAACATGTTCTTTTTGGAAACCTTGATATTGGCTGAGGTCTTTGCCTTGCTCAATTTCACAGCCTTCTAAATCTTCAGTCATCACATAGGGATTGATGATGGGATCAACACGGCCAATTGTATCCACATCATTCGATGCAATTTCGACAAACTTCGCTTTTGAGGCACGGTTGTGTTTATTGACAATGAACGCAGTACCACGAACATCTGTGATCTCGTGAATTTTTTCGCCACGCGCCAAACGATGCATAATTTCAGTGATTGAACGCTCACCATTACCGTACATCAAAAGATCGGCTTTAGAATCCATCAATACTGAACGGCGCACTTTGTCTGACCAATAGTCATAATGCGCAATACGGCGGAGTGAAGCTTCAATCCCGCCCAGCAGCACAGGAACATCCGGATAGGCTTCACGCACACGCTGGCAATACACCGTTGCCGCACGGTCTGGACGTTTATTGGGCTGATTGTCAGGTGAATAAGCATCATCTGAACGGATTTTACGGTCAGCCGTATAACGGTTGATCATGGAATCCATGTTGCCGGCGGTCACACCCCATGCAATATTCGGTTTACCAAGCACACGGAAGGCATCGACATTGGTCCAATCCGGCTGCGCAATAATCCCCACTCGGAAACCTTGCGCTTCAAGCGTACGGCCAATAATGCCCGAACAGAATGATGGATGATCAATATAGGCATCGCCACAGACCAAAATAAAATCACAGCTGTCCCAGCCAAGCTGATCCATTTCCTCGCGTGACATCGGCAAAAATGGCGCAGGATCAAAACATGACGCCCAATATTTGTCGTAATCAAACAGCGCTTTGGGCGCAGTCTGCATAGTATAAGCAGTAGACATGGCTAGCAATTCTCGGCTGGCAGATGATAGGAGATCTAAATTAGACCAAAGATGAAAGCCGATCATTTTACCATGAATTTCATTCAGCATGTCTGAATATAAATTATCCTCAAATTCACGATTCATTCCGCAAACAGTGATATTAAAATAAAAAAAAGCACTCCGAAGAGTGCTGAAAACCGAAGTCCATAATACGCAGTTCTACTGCTGAGCTAAGCTCTGAGCAGTATAGTGCGCAGCATGGCCTTTGGTGGCTAGAACCTGTTGATATTTGTCCTGCATTTCAGGTAAATGTTTTTCAATATTTGATATTCGTTTTGCGAACATGGCATCATTCATCAGCGGCTTTACATCAAATGCTTTACGGCGCAGGCTTTCCGCTTGAAATTTATTCCAAAAATCCAGCGCTGCACTTGGGTTATAGCCAGCGCGCGACATAATTTCCAAACCAATCAAATCCGCTTCAGTTTCTAAATTCCAGCCTTGCGGTATTAACGCCGTTTGACTGGTGACACTCGCAGCAACGGACGCCGCGGCCCCTACACCGGCGGTTGCCGTCAGCAGCGCCACATTACTTGCCAGCATCATCGATGCCTTTTCACGATTATGATCGCGCAGCGAATGCGCCATTTCATGCGCAATTACAAAAGCCAATTCATCCTGATTCAGCTTCAGTCCCCAATATAGCCCCGTATTGATAATAATTTTTCCACCCGGCAAAGAATGCGCATTCAGCTCACCATTTAAATTGCCTTTAATGTCCCAATTCCAGCTATTTGAGCCAGCTCGATAAAGATCTGCTTGAGTTTTTAAATTGCTGAGTACCCGGTTCAATTTGGCATCAATCACCAAAACCTGCTTATCTTTTGCCTGATTCACAAAACGTTTATATGATTGATCAGATTGCGCATTCCAAATTTTCGCAGGAATCACCATTAACTGTTTACGTTCGGCAGCAGCAGTTCCCAAATTTGTTGTACTCATGCAGCCGCTAAATAATAAGCAACCCAAAGTTATCGCAGAAAATAAAACACCTTTCATAAGACTCCTTTGGCGACTCATCAAACTGAACATAATATTATTAAAATAAATTAAAATTTAAAAATCAAAGCCGTTCATCGGATGCATGAATTTAATACCGATTAATTTTATATTTAAATAAATTTCAACTACTTATAAAATAAGTTAAAATCAGAACGCAGTTCAAAATATTATATTTTTTTGACTCTATAATCATATATTTATTCTAATTATTTGAACTGATTCATATTATATTAATAAATGATATTTATATTTTATTTACAGCATATTATTTGAAGCATTTCTCATTTTTAAAGATTAATTGATCAAAATTCACATATTCAACATGCACTGATATATATTTATAAAAATGTAAAACAACTTGCAGATAAATGATTTAATTTGTTCTTAATCTCAATGCCAATATTAAGCCAGCGCTTAAAATCAGTGCAATAAATACAATAATGCCGCCCCATCCCCAATGTTGCCAAATAATGCCGCTGCTGCTGCCCAGTAGACTGGATCCCATGTAATAACAAAATAAATAGAGCGATGAACCTACCGCGCGGTACTGCAGCGATTGTATAGAAACCCAGCTGCTGGCTGTCGAATGCGCTGCAAAGAAAGCAAATGTGAACAGCAGCAGTCCTGCCATCACGGCCCAAACGGACTGAATGCTCATAATCATCAAACCTATCAGCATTATCACTATCATAGCAGGGAGCACTTTTTGCCGGCCAAAACGCCGGCTCCAAGCAGCAGCGCGCGGAGAACTGTAAATTCCTGCCAAATAAACCGTTGAAATCAAGCCAATCCACGTTTGTGACAATGTAAAGGGAGGCTGCAGCAAGTGATAACTCATATAATTAAACACAGATACAAAGCACCCCATCAGAATAAAGCCTTGTAAAAATAACAATCTTAATTTGGCATCTGCTAAATTTTTGATAAAGGATTGGTAAAATCTTCCCAGATGTATCGGATAGGCTTGAAAATGTTGAGATTTGGGTAAAATCAATAAAAATGCCGTCGCAATAAATAAGTTTAAAATCCCAATAATCATCATGGCCATTTGCCAAGAAATATAATCAACTAGGACCCCCGCGATTAATCGCCCTCCCATGCCCCCAATTGCAGTGCCTGAGATATATAAGCCCATAGCAAAACCAATATCTTTTTGTGCAATTTCTTCGCCAATATAGGTCATGGCAACCGCAGCAACCCCACTAACACTAAGCCCAATTAAAATCCGGTTAAGAAGAAACACATGCCACACTGGAAAAATTGAACTAATCACAGAAAGGCTCGCCGCTAAGAACAGAGCACAGACCATGACCGGTTTACGACCATAACGATCTGAAATTAAACCAGTAAAAAGTAGTCCGGCCGCGAGTGCAATGGTTGAAAAAGACAGCGGGAAACTGCTATGTGCAGGAGAAACTGAAAAATAATGGGCAAAAATCGGCATCATCGGCTGCACACAATACAGCGATGAAAAAATTGCAAATCCGGCAAGGAATAATGAAAATAAAATTGCTAAAAAAGGTTTTGAACCGTATTCAATGTATTGCGGTTCCTGAGACTGGCTGGCCATATCTGCTCCGTATCTGATTCAGAGTATACGCTCAGTTCTGTTAAAATTAATATAATCTAAAGAGCATTCAGCTGGCTGCTTTTTCAGGCCTGTAAGCACTTTTCCCTTATTTTTTAATTTTTTTCTTCTTTATTTCTTTTTCCCGCATAAAAAAATCCCCCCTGTCTTTTAGATCAGGGGGGATTTCGAATAATGAGCTGGCGATGACTTACTCTCACATGGGTAACCCCACACTACCATCAGCGCTAAGAGGTTTCACTTCTGAGTTCGGGAAGGGATCAGGTGGTTCACTCTTGCTATTGTCGCCAGCACAACTGT
>JASLHF010000084.1 GCA_030152275.1 Acinetobacter sp.
TTTCGTGTTTACTTATTGGTGCGCTCAGAGAGATTCGAACTCCCGACCCCTTAGTTCGTAGCCAAGTGCTCTATCCAGCTGAGCTATGAGCGCGACATAAGTAAAGCGTGGCGGTGAGAGAGGGATTCGAACCCTCGATACCCGTAATGGATATGCGTCCTTAGCAGGGACGTGGTTTCAGCCACTCACCCATCTCACCGTAACGTGCGGCCATAATACAAACTTAACCGCAGCACTGCAAGCAATCCGCCTCATTTTTTTTCATATTTTTGCTCAATTAAATATTTTTTAAACAATATTTCAGAAAGTTTTGATCTAAAACGATAAAAAAGGCGCAAAGCAGCTCAGAAAAAATCCAAACACCGTAAAATGCCAATTTAAAATACAATATTGCAATCATTTACGTGCAGTATCTTGCTGCATGTCTTATGCTAAACCTAACCTTCTGACTTGAAGCCAAAGACATTATGAAAAATTGGGTCGATCCTGAAGCAAAAGCTGAAGCCGAACGTTATGACAATCCGATTCCCAGCCGCAAGCTGATTTTGGATACTATTGAACAGCAGTCTGCACCATTGTCGCATGCAGATTTAGTCGAGCATTTTGAAATTGCCGATCAGAAAAGCATAGATGCCCTCAGCCACCGTTTAATTGCTATGGTGCGTGACGGCCAGCTGATGAAAGACGGTTTTAAATTTCAGCTGGCAGAAGAACAGCCGACCCATGAAGCTACAGTCTATATCAACAGTAAAGGCTTAGGTACGGCCAGCATTTCTGGGCAGGATGACCTGCTGCTGCCGGAACGCGAACTGCGCCAAGTCTTTAACGGCGACCGCGTCAAAGTACGCCAGACCTCTGTAGACCGCAAAGGCAAACCGTGGGGCTTCATCACCGAAGTGCTGCAGCACCGCGTCAAAGAAATTATCGGCAAAGTTGCAGAATATGAAGATGAATACTTTATTCAGCCATCCAATCCGAATGCCCATCAGCCGATTACCTTAGAAAAAGAGCTGATTGAACATGCGCAGGCGAAAGTCGGCGACACTCTGCGCGTAGCCATTGACACCTACCCAACTAAAGAAGAATTTGCCGCAGGCCATATTGTGCAGTCGATGGCGGATAAAGCGGATACTGAAATTATTATTCCGCAAACCATTTTGGAATACGGCTTGCCCTATGAATTTCCAGAAGAGGTGATCAAAGAAGCGGAAAGCTTTAAAGAGCCATCGGCCAAAGACCGCGAAGGCCGTATTGACTTGCGTGAACTGCCTCTCGTCACGATTGATGGCGAAGATGCACGTGATTTTGATGATGCAGTCTATGCCGAAAAACGTCCGGGCGGCGGTTACCGTGTAGTTGTCGCGATTGCCGATGTCAGCCACTATGTGCGCATTGGCAAACCGCTGGATGATGAAGCGCAAGAACGCGGCACCTCGGTGTATTTCCCGCATTTTGTATTGCCAATGCTGCCAGAAGCGCTGTCTAACGGCTTGTGTTCATTAAATCCGAACGTTGACCGCTTGTGCATGGTGTGTGATTTAAAACTGTCGCGCGCAGGCCGTGTCACTGGCTTTGAATTTTATCCATCCGTGATGCATTCACAGGCGCGGCTCACCTACACTCAAGTCTCGCAGTATTTTGACGGCGACAGTCAGGCAGTGCCTGAAAACCGTGCAGTGCGCAAATCTCTGAATACCTTGTTCCAGCTGTTCCAAGTATTAAAGGGCTTGCGCGCAGAGCGTCATGCCATGGAATTTGAAACCGTTGAAACCTACATGACTTTTGATGAGCTGGGCGGCATTAATGAAATTTTGCCGCGCACCCGCAACGATGCGCACAAGCTGATTGAAGAATGCATGCTGCTGGCTAACGTGGCTGCTGCAGAATACGCATTGAAAAATGAAATTCCAATGCTATACCGCGTTCATGAACCGCCAGAGTTTTCTCGCATTCAAAAGGTCCGTGATTTTGTCAAACTGCTGGGCATGAACTTCCCGGAACAGCCAACCCAAGCGGACTATCAAGCCGTGATTGAAGCCACCAAAGACCGTATTGATGCGCCAAGCATTCATGCCGTGCTGCTGCGCTCTATGATGCAGGCATATTATGGCGCCAGCAATGCCGGCCACTTTGGTCTGGCTTATGAAGCCTATACGCATTTTACATCGCCAATCCGCCGCTACCCTGACCTGCTGCTGCACCGCGCAATTAAAGCGCAGCTGCAGCAAAAACCATATCCAATCTCTGGCGCGTCGCTGGATGATGCCGGCGAGCATTTTTCGGCGACAGAGCGCCGTGCGGATGAAGCATCCCGTTCAGTGACTACATGGCTGAAATGCCACTATATGAAGCAGCATTTGGGCGAAGAGTTTGTCGGCACGATTTCAGCCGTAGCAGAATTTGGCCTGTTTGTGACACTTAAAGACCTCTATGTTGACGGCATGGTGCATGTCAGCCAGCTGGGCGATGATTTCTTTGTCTTTGATCAGGCCAGCCAAAGCTTAGTCGGTCAAGGCCACGGCCAAACTTTCAGTTTGGGCGATGAAGTCAAAATCAAAGTTGCTGGAGTCAATCTGGAAGAACGCAAAATTGACTTTGAACTGCTGCAGCAGTTGACCCATGCAGGCCGTGCGGTACGCAGCCGCGCGCCGCGGGTTGCCAAACCAGCTGTTCGTGAAGCCGCGAAAGAAGACGTGTTTACTGAACGCGAAAAAGCGCAGCTCAGTGAAGATGGAGAACGTCCCATTCGAAGCAAAAAGTCCAAACCCAAGCCCAGTTCATACGGCAAAAAGCCTGCTAAAAAATCTGCAGCAAAACCTGAAGCAAAGGCTAAAGATAAAGTAAAGAAAAAAGCCAAAGTGAAAAAGAAAAAGTCGAATGCGAAAGCCAAGACTGAGTAATTTTCAGCATTGAAAAAAGAATGAAATTAAAGAGCACTTCGGCGCTCTTTAATTTATATAAAAAGAACTGAGCATGAGAGCAAATAACAGCATGCGCATATGGATGTCTTGCTGCGCATTATTTTGTTCAGCATAAACGCATTGACGGCCTTAAATGGCTGAACTTCTGTCCTGCCTTTTTATGCCTGTATCTCGCGCTGGGCAGATCGACAATCCTGCCTATGCTTTGACTGACTTATTTCCACCCGCTGAAACGGCTGCGACTGCAGTTTATTGCGCATCATTGACACCATTTTAACTGCACCATTTTTACAACCTGTTAATTTTGCGCTCATGTTTATCTCTCTATTGTGAGTGAATTTGGCAAATTAACCATTGCTGTACCCCCCTTCTCGCAGAGAAAAATGAGACGTTATTAAGAAATGCTCAAACAAAGCGATTTCAGAACGCCGCAGCCCACCCTGTTCTGAGATGATAAATGATATGAAGCAAAACCTATTTTTAATCTAGACAAGAATCAATATGAACAATTAAAACTGGATCAAATACAGCTCCAGCTGCGAGTTCGGCCATGTCTTTTAAACACCAGCTAAAAACGCTTAATTTATAAAAATTCTTTCACTCTCAGAATAAATCACATTTCATCCTTGATTTCACTGCTCTGAAGCCTTACATCTACAGATAACTGAGAATTTTTTACGGCATTAAAATCATGACATTAGAAAAAGCGACCTTACCCGTTCCGCAATTTGACCAAATCACACTGGAACAGCTGAAAGAAAAAATCCAAAATGTAATCGCGCAAGGGCAGCAGTTTCTCCACACGTTATCTGCGGTGCCAGACACCTTACAGCAGCAGCTGCATACACTGGAACAAGTCGATGCGTTGGAAAACTGCATGAGTGAGTCTTGGGGCGTGCTGTCACATTTAAATGCCGTAATGAACAATGCGGAAACCCGAGAGCTGTACCAATCCTTACTGCCCAGCTTAAGCGAATACTATACGCAGCTTGGCCAGCACACTGCGCTGTATCAAACTTATCAGCATATTCAGGACAGCAGCGCTTTCGATACGCTGCCGGCTGCCCAGCAAAGCGCTATCAAGCTGGCGCTGCGCGACTTTAAACTCTCTGGCGTGGCCTTAGAAGGTGAAGCGAAAAAGCGTTATGCCGAAATTTCTGCGCGCCTGTCACAGCTTTCGTCTGATTTTTCCAACCATGTTTTAGATGCAACTCAGGCCTATGTTAAAGCATTGAACGATGAACAGCTGCAGGGTTTGCCTGACAGCAGCATTGAACTGCTGAAACAGTATGGACAGCAGCATGGCCTGCAGCAGCCGGCGGCGACATTAGATTTTCCAGCATATTTAGCAATTATGACCTATGCCACTGACCGCGTGCTGCGTCAGGATGTCTATACAGCCTATACCACTAGAGCCTCTGAATTGGGGGGCCATCCAGAATTTGACAATACTCCGGTCATGGAAGAAATTCTTAGCCTGCGTCAGGAAATGGCGCAGCTGCTGGGCTTTAACAACTATGCAGAATTATCTCTGGCCAGCAAAATGGCGCCAAGCGTAGCTGCAGTGGATGAATTTCTGCGTGATTTAGCCGAGCATGCGCGCGCGCCGGCGGAAAAAGAAATAGAGGAACTTAAAGCAATTGCTGCTGCGGATGGCATTACGGATCTGCAGCCGTGGGATACCGGTTATTATTCCGAAAAACTGAAAATGCA
>JASLHF010000097.1 GCA_030152275.1 Acinetobacter sp.
TTTTTTCATATTCTGGAGCGGGAAAGGAGACTCGAACTCCCGACCCCAACCTTGGCAAGGTTATGCTCTACCAACTGAGCTATTCCCGCAATATGGAAATGAATTATAGAGAGTTTCATCAAACTGTCAACTCTCTATGCATTCAATTGATTAATTAATCAGCACGGCGCCAGATTGTACCCTGACGGGTGTCCTCCAATACAATGCCTTGATCCAGCAATGACTGGCGGATTTCGTCTGCTTTGGCAAATTCTTTGGCCTTTTTCGCATCTTTACGCTGCTGAATTAAATCTTCAATTTGATCTTCAGTTAAGCTAAGTGCTTCTTGACCAATATCAGACTTCAAGAAATCTTCTACATTGTGCTGGACCAAACCTAAAATATTGGTCAAGTGACGCAAAGTAGCATAATACACTGCAGCCTGCTCTGCTTGTTCCTCTTTTACGGCGCTGTTCAATGCTTTGTTAATTTCAAAGAGTACAGCAATCGCTTCTGACGTATTGAAATCGTCACGCATGGCGGCGTTAAAGCGTTCTACCAAAGCGTCATCTAAAGTATCAGCCAGTTTATCGCCATAAACAGCTTGATACGCTTTGAATGAATGATAGAAACGGCTCAAGGTTGCTTTGGCTTCTTTCAATGCAAAATCAGAGAAGTTCACTGGGCTGCGGTAATGGGAAGACACAATAAAGAAGCGGATGACTTCTGGATGAAATTTATCCATCACATCACGAATGGTGAAGAAGTTGCCGAGCGACTTCGACATTTTTTCGCCGTCAACATTAATAAAGCCTACATGCATCCAATAATTCACATATTGTTCACCAGTAGAGGCTTCAGACTGTGCAATTTCATTTTCATGGTGCGGGAAAGTCAAATCTGAGCCGCCGCCATGGATATCAAAATGGTTGCCTAGGCAGCAGGTTGACATAGCTGAACATTCAATATGCCAGCCCGGACGCCCATTCCCCCAAGGTGAAGCCCATGAAGGTTCATTTTCTTTGGCATGTTTCCACAGCACAAAGTCAAATGGGTGTTTTTTCTCGACTTCAACATCAACACGTTCAGACGCGCCTGCTTGCATATCATCCAGTTTACGGCCCGAAAGACGTCCATATTTGGCGAACTTTTCAACTTCAAAATATACATCGCCATTGTTTGACGGATAGGCTGTGCCTTTATTCACCAAAGTGCCAATCATATTTTGCATTTGGTCAATATAGTCTGTCGCACGCGGCGCTTCATCTGGTTCAGCGCAGCCAAGATTCGCTGCATCTTCATTCATCGCTTGAATAAAGCGGTCAGTCAATGCGGTGATGCTTTCGCCATTTTCGTTGGCACGCTTAATAATTTTGTCGTCAATATCGGTAATATTGCGCACATATTTAACGTTCCAGCCCTGGCTGCGCAGGAAGCGGATAATATAGTCAAATGCAACCATTACTCGAGCATGGCCTATATGACAGTAGTCATACACTGTCATACCGCAGACATACATATCAATATGCCCTTCTTTACGCGGTACAAATTCTACTTTTTTTCGCTGCTCTGAGTTATATAGAACAAAAGGTTGCATAGCTGTTCAAAAGACTTAAATAAAAGGATGGTCCATCTTAACCTAAGCATTATTATTCATAAAGTTTTCAGCGAAAATTTTGCAGCAATTCTGCACAAGCGCATCACACCTTCTTAAAATAAAAATTCGTCAGAATCATTAAGAAAAGCAAAACATTTACAGAGATTTGCGGCAGCTGCGGTTAAATTTAATGACGGAATGAGGTCATTTTATTTGCCAGTAAAGTATTCCCCACTTTCTGCAATCTATTTTAGAGGAATCAGCGTTATATTTCTTGCCGTCATCATGATTTGCCGGCAAGACTTTATTGCAATTTCCAAAACCATAATATTTATAAGGAAATCAAATTATTATTTAAATGATCATCTCTTGAATATTAACCTATCAATCAGATGATTTTTTTTAACCGGCGCCATCAGCCACAAAGTTTCTCCATAATTGTCAGCTAAGCTTACGCAAAATTACACTGGGTATGTCCAATAATGAAACGCCTGCCGCTTTCGACAAAGCTGACTGCTTTAAGCTTTGCTGTTTTTTCTATTTCTGCTTCTGTTTGGGCAGCCGATACATCGGCACAGCCAACACCGCCGGCTGCAGCGAATGTGCAGACTTTGCCCACCATGACATTCCAAATTGAACAGACGCCTGAACCGGCAAAAGATCCAGATATTAGTGCTGTACCAAAAACCATTATTAGCCGTGAGGAAATGGAAAAATTTGGCGATCAAAGTATTAATGACGCCTTACGCCGCGCAGCTGGCTTTCAAATGCCTTCACCAGGCCAAGGCCCACGCGGTAGAAGCGGTTCTGGAAGCATGCGTTTTCGCGGCGGCGGCGCGCCTGTATTCTTAATTAATGGCGAGCCGGTACAAGGCGGCCCGCGCGGCGGCATGTCCGTGGTGGACAGCATTACCCCTGATATGATTGAGCGGATTGAAATTGTGAAACAGCCAAGCGTTGCTCAGGCTTCGGTGGCATCTTCTGCAGTGATTAATATCATTTTAAAAGAACCTTTGGATGGCACTCGCTTGAGCGGAACTGTCCGCGCCGGATACGGTATTGCAAAGTCAAATACCAAAGAAGTAGAACGGAAAAACCTGACGCTGCAGATGGATGGCCGTGATGATCAATGGATTTACAGCCTGTCTGCCAACCAAATGTGGAATGATACAAAATCTGTCACGCAAACTGAAAACGCTAGCGGGATCATGACCACGAAAAGCCGCACCACTAACCGTACATCACAGATGCTTAGTCCGCGTGCGGAATATGCAATTGATGATCAGCAAAAGTTAATCGCGGAAATGTTCTACCGCAACAACGAAAGCGAAGGCAGCATGGGCAATCAGATCCAGTCTGATAAAAATGACAGCATCCGTTTAAATACCCGCTATGAGCGCAAAGATAAAGGCAATTCCGATAAAATCCGCCTGTCTGCAGAACAGCAAAAAGAAACCGAACTGACCCGCTCGCCTGTCAGCCAGACCTACACAAATGAGCAAATTAATGAATATGGCCTAGCATACGACGGTGTGCGCAAACTTGATGACACTAAGCAAGTTAAATTTGGTGCAGATTTACGCTCTAATGAGCTGGAAAGCAATGTTGCCAGCACCTTAGATGAACAGCGTTATGCACTGTATACAGAAGGCAGCTGGCGCTTCACTCCACGCCAAACATTGACATTAGGCGCACGTCAGGAGTGGATCAACCGTTCAGGTTTAGTCGATTACAGTGATCAGCATTTAAGTCCGGTATTGGCGCACCGTTTTGACTTTACAGATAAATGGTCACTGCAAACCAATATTAGCCAAGCATTCCGCAGCCCTAAATCCGATCAGCTCATGCCGACAACTTCTGTTTCGACTGATGATGATGCCGGAACACTGAATAATCCTGACCGCGGCGGCAATCCAAACCTGCGTCCTGAAAAAATCAGCGCCTATGAAACGACACTAGGCTATAACACGCCTGCCGGCGGCGTGAATATCACCGCTTATTACCGCCAAATCGATGACTATATTGAAAAAGCTATCCGCAGCGAAAATGCTGACGGCAGCATCTGTTCAAACAGTGCAGATCCAAGCTGCCGTTTTGTCGAACGGCCATTTAACCAAAATAATGCCACAACTTATGGTGTGGAAGTGGCTGGGCGCTATGCACTGAAACAAACTGACAATGGTCATTCCTTTATGCTGAATGGGCAGCTCTCGACTGTACGTGCGGAAATTGAAGAACAAAACGGCAATCAACGCTTAGCCAGCGGTGTGGCGCCTTATACTGCAAGTGCCGGCCTGTCTTATAATTATCAGCCTTGGCGCTTATCTAGCAGTCTGAATGTCAACTATGTGCCTGAGTACACTCGCTTGCTGAACAGTCAGCAAAGCCTAGCTGAGAATTACAACACCACCAGCAATGAACGGGTTAATGTAGATTTCAGCTTAACCAAACGCTTTGACAACAACTGGGCGGCATCGTTCAATGCGCGCAACATTCTCAGCACCGATTATAAAGAGCGTCTGACCAAAGTCAGTGACGGCAGCCTATACCAAGCGCGTGTGAATGAAGCCATTCCAAGCTATTTATTCAGCGTAGAGAAAAAGTTCTAAACTGTTAGAAACACACCTAATCCAAGCCGGTGTCATCACCGGCTTTTTTGTATAAAGCCATATTTCAAGAGCCATAGAAACTGTTTTATGATTGTGTTGGTCGTTAATATTCCAGCTTAAACAGCATGTGATATGTGCATATTTCAAATGTTTTTTTTGAATATCTGTCTTGCCTGTCTAGCGTTAAAGATCAATCTTTAAAACCAAGCTGTTCTTTAGAAAAATGCATCAATATATTGAAACTACAATCCTTATTTAGATGCATATCACTGACAGTCTAATTCCGCTTTAAAATTTATGCTTAAGATTTAGTTTAAGACAATTTAGTCAAGGCGCAATAGAAATAATCAAGCGCCAAATACAGTATTGGAGAAGTACTCTTTAGAAGCCTTTATGGCTGAAAAAAATGTAATTACATTAATATAAACGCAGCTGAATTTTTCAATTTAGCGATGAAATCACACAGCCCCCAACAGCATAATTCGAACAATAATTTTAAATAACCGCAAATGACCGCTGCTGTATGCATGACGTGTTATATATTTTTATTGAAAAACCAAAGCAACCAGACTTTCTTATTTTTGTTCGTCGCGCCTTACGGCTCTTGCAATTTTTTCAGTAGAGCTGCAACACGCAAGGTTTTTTCCTTAACCCCTTTTTTTTCAATAACTTTCTGTTCAATCCACCACAAATATTCAAAAATTTCAGATTCACTTGAATTTTGTCTAATCATTCTAAAAATGTTAGGCAAATAATCATCATACTCATCACGCATTGTGGGAATGCTCTGAATATCAAGAGGATCCCATTCTTTGAGTAAAATTTTATGAATCGCATGCAACAGCGTTGCGTCACGAGTATGTTCCACATTCATAAAACTTCCATCCTTTTCATTTTTTAATATAAAAATCAATTACTTTTAACCAAAACACGGACTATTGGTTATTTGAAGATATTTTTTTAATTTACCCATCATACCCCTGCTATTTAAGATTAATATCTGTTTTTCATTAATTTTTTTTACCTTTTTTTAATATATATTATTTTTCAAATTATTTATTCATTAATTTCAGTCGGACTAGATAAAATTTTCTATACAAATGCGCTGGTTTCGGCATTTTGAGATCAGCAATGCTGAATCAATCAATTTTTTATACAAAGCAACCCTTATGTCCACTTAATAAAATTTTGCCCAGCTTCACTTTTTATTTATTCCTATTCAAGTTAAATTCCCTATTTACTTATTTTTTAAATACCCAAACCATGAACAAAGCACTCCCTGACACCATTTACGCCATACAGCATAGCGCTTTTGAAGACCTTGGCAGTATTGAGGATCTGTTCTATCAGCTCGGTTACCGTGTCCGTTATTTTGAAGCAGGGATTGAAGATCTAAGTAAAGCTTTTGAGCATGCTGGGCTTACTGTAATTTTAGGTGGACCGATTGGGGTAAATGAAATTGCAGACTACCCTTTCTTACAAAAAGAGATAGACTTACTTAAAGTTCGTATTAAAAATAATTTACCCACTTTAGGGATTTGTTTAGGCGCACAGCTTATTGCACATGCTTTGGGCGCAAAAGTATATGCAGGACATACAAAAGAAATAGGCTGGAGCAGCCTGCAGCTGACGAACCAGACGGATAACATTTTGGCACCCTTAGCGCAAACCCCTGTTCTGCATTGGCATGGCGATACATTTGATTTACCTAAAAATACACAGCTGCTGGCCAGTTCGGTACAATATCCAAACCAAGCATTCAGCAAAGGATCAAATATTTTGGCGCTGCAGTTTCATTTGGAAGCCGCTGCAGACAGCATGGAAAAATGGCTTATCGGTCATACTTGCGAGCTTCGTCAAGCCGGCATCAGCATTCCGGAACTGCGTATTGCGTGCCAGCAGCAGGCGCCTTTACTGGAGCAAAGAGCTTGCAATGTCATTCAGACATATATGCAGCATTTACAGCTACAGTAAAACTGCTGTTCATTTCTAACAGATTGGCTTATAACATAACTTCTAACGCGTTATAAGCCCTCTCCCATGACTGCTTTATTGAGCATTGCGCTCATTCATTTCTTTGCATTAATCAGCCCAGGCCCTGACTTTTTCTTTGTAACTCAAAGCGCCATCCGTCAAACACGCAGCCATGCCTTGTGTGCGGCTTTAGGGGTTGCCTTAAGTATTTTAGTTTGGTCCATTTGTGCGATGAGTGGATTACATTTCTTATTTCAGAAAATTGCATGGTTACAGCAAGTTCTGATGATTTTAGGCGGCTTATATCTGCTGTATTTGGGGACACAATTACTTAAGTCCGCTTTTGCTAAAAAATCTAGTACAGAGCAAAGCAAAGAAATGACCAAACCGGCTATCAAATCGCATAAAACCCTTCTATTACAAGGCTTCTTCACCAATATGGCAAATCCAAAAGCTTTGGTGTATTTCAGCAGCGTATTTTCCATTGCAATTAATACGGATGTCAGTCTATTTGAACAAAGCTCACTATTAGCGCTCGTGTTCATTGAAAGTCTCATGTGGTTTTCACTGGTTGCTTTAATGTTCTCTGCGCCAAAAATGACTGAATATTATCAAAAATTCAGCAAAAAAATTGATGCTGTCACCGGTGGTATTTTTATTAGTTTTGGCTGTCTCTTGATTTTAAATCGTGACTAAACCTTAAATTTTATTTAAATCATTATCACGTTGAATTATAAAAGCGATCTCCAATAAAAAAAGCACCCAAATAAATTGAGTGCTTTTTTTATTTTTAGCTGAGGGATGCTAACAATTATTTAGCCGCAGTTTTTGCTGCAGGCACTGCCGCTTCTGTAGTGATATTTACAGTAATTTTATCGCCGACGTTCGGAACGTATGCACCAATACCAAATGCTGAACGGTTAAATGAAGTAGTCGCATTGAAACCGACTGTTTCAGCCTTCGTCATTGGGTGCACGCCTTGTTTATTCAATACAGCGTCCAATACCACAGGTTTAGTGACATTTTTAATGGTCAGATTACCTGTAATTTTGTATTTGGTTTTGCTGATGGCTTGCACTTTGGTACTTTTAAAGGTGATGTTTGGGTATTTTGCCGAATCAAAGAAATCTGCAGTTTGCAAATGCTCATCCAGCGCTTTCACGTTGGTATTCAAGCTAGATAATGGAATGGTCACATTCACAGATGAATTTGACGGTTTCGCATTATCCACATTAATAACGCCTTGGATATCACTGAAATTTGCAGAGGGTGTAGAAAAACCAAAATGACTCCAGCTGAATACTGTTGCGGTATGTGTTGGGTCAATCTGGTAAGCTACGGGCTTAGCCATTGTGAATGTTGCTGCTGAAGCGACTGCCAAACCGATTGTTAATGCTTTAAAGTTCATGTTTTTATCTCACTTTGGAATATAAACAAGTCTATAGATTTCTGCAGAAAATACATTGTTAAAGATAAAACGTTTTGTTGCATCTTTAGAACGCTATCGGCTTTCGCGCCATCCCATGCACGGCGCTTTGCTCATTTTTATGCAGCAAATTCAATAAAATCTAATTTTTAAAACTTCATGTTTAAAAATAGCGCGGCATTACATTCGATATTGTATAAATCCTGTCTTTTTCGCTATGCGGTCATACAGCTGCTGAGCGGTCACGTTGCTTTGATGGGTCAGCCAATATACGCGGTCGCACTGACGCGCCATAGCATCATCATGCACACGCTGAATGAGCTTACGGGCCACCCCCTGACCTCGACTTGCCTCATGGGTATATAAATCCTGTAAATAAGCATAAGGCTTTATTGTCCAACAGCTGTCATGCTCAATCACATGCACCAGCCCAACCGCTTGGCCATTTTGCACAGCAGCAAAACCATACATATGACTGTGCGCTGGATCAATCAGCTTACGCCATGTATTTGCAGTGACATCTTGCGCGATCTGCGCTTGATAAAACTGTTGATATGCCTGCCATAATATAAGCCATTGATTAAAATCAATCGCATTCAACGGCAGTATCTCAATGGGATGATGCATATGTTTAATACTCCTATTAGCTATATCAGCTTTTCTTGATGAGTGTGTATCGAATTAATGACTGTCAAAAACATATCAATGTGAATGAGTTTTTACCGCCTGTTTATTCGCCCCGTTTTTTATTCTCATGTTATATTCTACAAAAAATTACATTTCAAAGGTGCTTTAAGGTGTTGTATAAGCATACATATTTTTTTATTTGATGATTTGATTATGCTCCATACCGCCCTCGCTCAAAGTACTCAAACACCCTATCGCGTGACCTTAACAGACCCACAGGGTCATACATGGTATGTCGATGAACCGGCAGCCAAAGGCGGACAAGATAGCGCGCCAAATCCAATGCAGCTTTTGCTTTCTGCACTAGGCGCCTGCACCACAGTTACCTTACAAATGTATGCCGATCATAAAGGTATACAACTTGATTATGTAGAAGTTAATTTAGCGCTAAACCCAGATGGCGAACCGGAAGCAGGACAAAACAATATTGTTCGAAAAATTATTCTAAAAGGAAATTTTAATGAAGATCAGCATAAACGCTTATTGAAAGTAGCAGAAAGCTGCCCTGTCCATAAACTATTAACCTCAGAGATTCAAATTCAGACCGAACTGAATATTTGATCCGTTAATGAATATAGTATTTTTAAAAAATAAACTAAACCCCATAAAATTAAAGCCCCGAAAAACGGGGCTTTTGTTTGTACGAATTATTTTTGCTCATTAACGTTTATCAGTTAAAGCTTCTCAACCAAAATGCGGTCAACCTGCTTGGTTCCTGTATGTTTTTCATGATTTTTGCGGCGGATTTTAATGACTTTTTCTTCCTGTAAATCTTGCAGCATCAATTCAACCGCCACCATTGATTCAAGATCTAGATCTGGGCCAATCCATTTCTGTTCACCGGCATCCATGAGGACGATTTCATCATTAATTTGATCATATAAGCTCATAGTTTCCTCTCTTGACCTTTGCCTTAGCTTCAGCCACTGAATACTGTATGAATGGGATAAGTTTAAACCTAAGTTTAAAAACATGCGTTACAAATCGTTATTTGTAATAATTAAAAACTAAGCAATAAAAAACGCCCCTTTTACTGGGGCGTCCTTGGAACAGTTAATCTAAATGTGATTAAGCTGTAATTTCTTTCACTGCTGCAACCACAGCTTCAGTTGTAATACCGAAGTGTTGGTACAAATCTTTTGCTGGAGCAGATTCGCCGTACGTTGTCATCCCGATCACGCGGCCGTCAAGACCAACAAATTTCCACCAGTAATCCACATGCGCTGCTTCAACAGCAACACGCGCACGGATTGCCGCTGGAAGAACTGCTTCACGGTAAGCCGCCTCTTGTTTCACGAATTCTTCAGCACATGGCATAGATACAACGCGAACGCCGTCTAGTTGAGCATAAGCTTCCATTGCCAATGAAACTTCTGAACCAGTCGCAATGATGATTGCTTTCAATTCGCCTTTTTCTTTCGCAAGGATATAACCGCCTTTCGCTACATCAGCAATTTGTTCTGCTGTACGAGTTTGGAATGGTAAGTTTTGACGAGAGAAAATTAATGCTGTAGGGCCTTCTGAACGAAGCAGCGCAGATTTCCAAGAAATAGACGCTTCTACAGTGTCACATGGACGCCATGTATTTAGGTTTGGAGTGCCGCGTAAAGATGCGATTTGTTCTACAGGTTGATGTGTAGGGCCATCTTCACCTAGACCAATTGAGTCATGTGTATAGACATGGATCACACGCTGTTTCATCAATGCAGACATACGCACTGCATTACGCGCATATTCCATGAACATTAAGAATGTTGCAACGTAAGGAATGAAACCGCCATGCAGCGCAACGCCGTTGGCAATTGCAGTCATACCGAATTCACGCACGCCATAGTGAACGTAGTTGCCCGCTGGATTCGACTCAACACCTTCTGCACCTTTCCAAAGTGTCAGGTTAGAACCTGCAAGGTCAGCAGAACCGCCTAGAATTTCTGGAAGTTTTGGTGCAAATGCTTGAATGGCATTTTGGCTTGCTTTACGTGTAGCAATTGTTTCTGCTTTAGCATTGACTTCAGCAATGTAAGCATCAGCATTTGCAACGAAGTCAGCTGGTAATTCACCTGATAAACGACGTTTTAATTCAGCCGCTTCAGTTGGATATTGTGCTGCATAAGCAGCAAATGTTTCGTTCCAAGCAGATTCTGAAGCTGTACCTTTTGCTTTTGCATCCCATGCTGCATAGATGTCAGCAGGAATTTCGAATGGACCTTCTGTCCAGCCTAAAGCTTCACGAGTCAATGCAATTTCATCATTACCAAGCGGTGCGCCATGGCAATCTTCTTTGCCTTGTTTGTTTGGTGAACCTAAACCAATAATTGTTTTACACATAATTAAAGTTGGTTTAGCTGTCTCAGCTTTTGCCGCAACAGTTGCTTCACGGATGGCATCAGCATCGTGACCATCAACTTTAAGCACTTGCCAGCCGTAAGCTAGGAAACGCTGTTCTGTATCGTCAGAGAACCAGCCTTCAACTTCACCATCAATTGAAATGCCGTTGTCATCGTAGTAAACAACTAATTTACCTAGACCCAACGTACCTGCAAGTGAACATGCTTCATGTGAAACACCTTCCATTAAGCAGCCATCACCAAGGAAACAGTAAGTGTTGTGATCAACAACTTGAATGTCTTCTTTGTTAAATTGAGCTGCTAAAGTTTTTTCAGCAAGTGCAAAACCAACGGCATTGGCAATACCTTGACCCAATGGACCCGTAGTAGTTTCGATACCAGGTGCATAGCCCAATTCTGGGTGGCCCGGAGTTTTAGAGTGCAGTTGACGGAAAGATTTTAAATCTTCAATTGAAAGGTCATAACCTGTTAAGTGCAATAACGCATATTGCAGCATAGAGCCATGGCCGTTAGACAAGACGAAACGGTCACGGTTTGCCCATTGTGGATTTGTAGGGTTGTGATTTAAAAATTCACGCCAAACCACATCAGCGATATCTGCCATCCCCATTGGCGCGCCTGGATGGCCTGAATTTGCCTTTTGCACAGCATCCATTGCCAATACACGAATCGCATTAGCAATTCGGCGTTCATTAAGTGGGGTCGTCATAGGTCAGCGTCCAAATAAATCTTAGATAAAGAAGAAAGATGAATAACAATTCAAAACTGTTGCATATTGTCTTAAAAAAAGCAGGATGGGTAAAGCCTAAGACGTAAGTTTTCACGAATAATTCGTAATCAACGCCAATATTTCCCAGTGTTTTATGTTAAAGCGCTGATTTTACAGCCACACTTTGGAGTGCTGCAAAAAATTAAGAGAAATCAGAAAATTAAATAGAGCAAAATAAGCTGCTGGCTTAGCGAGACACTCAGATTAAATTTATCTAAATAAATAACAATAATTTAATTATCTTAATGAATTAAATTCATCTCAAGTAAAACATCTTGAATAGAATCTCAATGTATTAAATATCTTGAAGATTAACTCGGGCAATACCTTTCATACAGAGAACCTTATTTTAATTTATATAAATTATATATAGATGAGCAGTTTGTAGACCTTCGAAGGTGCCTTGAATGCTGCCCATATGTTCATTTCTGTGCGGTTTATCAATTTTTTAGATGCTCTTATCAAATAAAAAGACGAATAATTGAAATAATTTCATTCAATTTATCGGACTTGGCCTAGTCCTTTCCGGCAACTCGATGTAACATATTGCGTCTTTTAAATTTAACTGTGATAGGACTTATGCGCGAGTACGCTGTATTTACCTCGGAATCTGTAAGCGAAGGCCATCCAGATAAAATGGCTGACCAAATCAGTGATGCTATTTTGGATGCAATCTTAAAAGAAGACCCTTATGCACGGGTTGCTTGTGAAACGCTTGTAAAAACAGGTGCGGTTGTACTTGCCGGTGAAATCACAACAACTGCCAACGTTGACTTTGAAGCAATCGTTCGCCATACCGTAAATGGCATTGGTTATCACCACACAGACTTGGGCTTTGACGGTTCTACTTGTGCTGTAATCAATATGATCGGCAAACAATCTCCAGAAATCGCTCAAGGCGTAGACCGCCAAAAGCCTGAAGATCAAGGTGCCGGTGACCAAGGCTTAATGTTTGGTTACGCTAGCCGCGAAACTGATGTGTTAATGCCTGCGCCTATTTCATACGCGCACCGCTTGATGGAAAAGCAAGCTGAGTTACGCCGCGACGGCACACTGCCTTGGCTGCGCCCAGATGCGAAGAGCCAAGTGACTTTTGCCTATGAAAATGGTGTACCTGTTCGTTTAGATGCAGTAGTACTGTCAACCCAGCACGATCCTGAAATTTCACAAGCGAACTTAAAAGAAGCTGTGATTGAAGAGATTGTGAAAAAAATCATTCCTGCTGAAATGTTCCATGCAGGCACCAAATTCCACATCAACCCAACAGGTTTGTTTGTGATTGGCGGCCCTGTGGGCGACTGTGGCTTAACCGGCCGTAAAATCATTGTTGATACTTACGGCGGTATGGCGCGTCATGGCGGCGGCGCTTTCTCTGGTAAAGACCCATCGAAAGTTGACCGTTCAGCAGCTTATGCAGGCCGTTATGTTGCGAAAAACATTGTGGCGGCAGGTCTTGCAGACAAATGTGAAATTCAAGTGTCTTATGCCATTGGTGTTGCAGAGCCAACGTCTATTTCAATCAATACTTTCAACACAGGTAAAGTATCGGATGAATTAATCGTTCAATTGGTTCGTGAACACTTTGACCTGCGTCCTTACGGTATTACTCGTATGTTAGACCTGCTTCAACCCATGTATAAGCAAACTGCTGCTTATGGCCACTTTGGCCGTGAAGGTTCTGATACTGCATTTACGTGGGAAAAAACAGACAAAGTGGAAGCGCTTAAAGCGTCTGCTGGTCTTTAATCTTTACAGATTCGTTCCTCAAAAAAAGCCTGTATATTTGCAGGCTTTTTTTATGGACAGCTTAACAATATATATTTACATATAGTGTTATACTAAAAGTCACTTTAAAAATGAGGTAATCTGCAATGGCCGTAATACTTCAAGTCGATTTTCCAACACCAGGCCCCTTTGGTGCAGAAATGTCACAAGCTTATGAAGCACTAGCAAAAAGCATTAATTTAGAGCCCGGCATGCTGTGGAAAATTTGGACTGAAAATCAAGATACTCAAGAAGCCGGCGGTATCTATTTATTTGACAGTTCAGAGCATGCAGCAGCATATGCAAAAATGCATACTGCTCGTCTAGAGGGTTTTGGCATCACAAATATTCGCGCAAAAATCTATGAGATTAATCTTCCGCTTTCACAGATCAACCATGCAGCCTTTCTCTGAATAGCGCGTAAAAACATAGCTTAAAATGTACAAAGCCTGTGATCCTAAATGCTTTATAGCGTATAAACTCTATGCAAAGATGTATGCTTTAAGCATAGATGGTGTGATGCGTCAGTTAAAATATGCGTTATTCTTCAAGCAGCTATAGATTCTTTAATTTAAAAAATTACACTAAATCAACATTTTTTGATCGATTTTTGAATATTTTTTCAGCTAATATATTTCAAGCCCATGCTACGGGCATAACAAAAAAGGAAAGATCAAAATGAATAAATTACTTGTTGCTTTAGGTTTAGCTGCAACTGTTGCTCTTGTTGGCTGTAATAAGGATAAAGCACCCGAAACTGGTGCAACAACAGGCGAACACCTAGAAAATGCTGCTGATCAAGCAGGCCATGACCTTCAGAATGCAACTGATCATGCAGCTTCTGAAACTGCTACAGCAGTAGACAATGCAGCCACAGCAACTGCTGCCGCTGCAACTGATGCTGCTGACCATGCAGAAGCGGCTGCTCACGATGCCAAAGAAGCGGCTAAAGAAGCAACTGCTGCAACTGCGGGTGCTGTTGAACAAGGCGCTGCTGATGTAAAACATAAAGCACAGCAGTAAGCGCTTTAAGCCAATTCAGTGTACGCAAACATGAAATTGGATAGCAAAAATTTTCATCTATGATGAACTGTAGACACAAGCCAGCTTTTACAGCTGGCTTGTTTTATATTCACGTTTCTACAACTTTTTAATTCATGCTTCAGATAGCTTGAAACAGCGATATTGCGATTGCGCTCTTGCTTCTACCTGCGTATTGCAAGCCATAAAACTAAAACCCCAAACAGCGCCAAAATTTCGCTCTCCCCCCATTCTGAGTCATGAGTTCTACCCTTTTCTTTTTAAGCATTTATTTTAAAATTATTTTTCCCAAACGCCTTTGAAACATATTGATAAACTCAAATTACAGTGCATTCATTTCTATATTTTTCAGATCATTTTTACGAATCTATGTGTTTAAACCATGCTGATAAAAGATACCGCTATCAGCTGTTCAATTTTAAGAATGCAACAGTATCCAGCATTAGAAGCAATAAAAAATGTTTAAGAGCACACTTTTAGTTCTGACGAGGTTCCAATAAATTTAATCTAATCATTTTCAATATTTGGGCAATTGACAGTTTTTAGCACTGACGGAACAAGTTATACTGGTTTTAATCAATAATAAACATCGACTTGAGTAAAGCCATGTCTTCACCGCACCATCATGAACATCACTATATTCATCGCACCGGCTGGCTAAGAGCATCAGTACTCGGTGCAAATGACGGCATCATTTCAGTGACAAGTTTAATTATGGGGATGGCTGCCAGTGGCGCATCTTCCCATACCCTGCTGATTACCTGTATAGCCGGCTTAATTTCCGGCGCTACCTCCATGGCCGCCGGAGAATACATTTCTGTAAAATCTCAAGAAGATTTAGAACAAGCCGATTTGGAAATGGAACATCGTGAACTGCAGCGCAATCCTGAACACGAACTGAATGAATTAACACATATTTATATTGACCGAGGGTTAACCCCTGAACTCGCTCGTGAAGTTGCTATCCAGTTAACAGCTAAAGATGCATTACAAGCCCACGCACGTGATGAAATAGGGATTCACGACAATACATCTGCAAAACCGCTGCAAGCAGCGCTATCTTCTGCTTTAGCCTTTTCTGCTGGAGCAGCACTTCCGATGCTGTCCATTTTACTCAGCAGCGAACAGCACACTGCAATCACAGTAATGGCTGTAGGCATCATCTCACTTGCACTGCTAGGCGCTTTATCCAGCTACGCTGCTGGTACATCCATGTTAAAAGGCAGCGTTCGGGTTACTGTTTGGGGCATAGCCGCAATGCTTTTTTCCAGCTGGATCGGCTCTTTATTTAATGTGCAGCCTCTCTAGAAGCAGCTGAACGCGATGGCCTATGATGACCGGAATGCAATTTCATCATTTTTTCTGATATAAAACATCAAATATCCACATTATCATTTTAAACATAATGTGATTTTAATAGATTTAAATTGCGTACAATAACCCGACTACTTTACTCTGCTTTATTCTTCCATGTCTGTTATTGCTGCATCAGCCAACCGATCCAATGTTTCGATTTGGGCGGCTGCCATTCTAATTATTCTTGGCGCGATTGGCGCCTACCGCTTTTCCGGTCTAAACCAATCATTGTTATTTATCATCGGCGGCGCGTTAGGCATGACCCTATATCATGCCTCTTTTGGTTTTACCTCCAGCTGGCGTGTGTTTATTAAAGAGCGCCGCGGTAGAGGCTTACGCGCCCAAATGATCATGCTTGCGCTTGCTGTTTTACTGTTTTTCCCTGCTTTAGGTGCCGGTGAATTATTTGGCAACCCTGTTAAAGGCAATGTCAGCCCAGTGTCTATGTCTGTCATGATTGGCGCCTTTATTTTTGGTATTGGTATGCAATTGGGCGGCGGCTGTGCCTCGGGTACGCTTTATACCGTTGGCAGCGGCAGTATGCGTATGATTGTGACCCTGATCTTTTTTTGTACCGGCTCATTGATTGCCACTTCGCACATTCAATGGTGGTTTGACCTGCCTCATTTCGAACCGATTTCGTTGGTGAAAAGTTTTGGTGTTGTGCCAGCATTGCTCATGAACTTTGTACTATTTGCAATCATTGCTGCAGCAACCGTGTTCTTTGAGAAAAAGCGTCACGGCAGTCTTGAGGTTGAACCTCAAAGCGCAAATCAAGGCTGGAAACGCTTCCTGCGTGGCCCATGGCCATTGGTTTGGGGCGGCATTATTCTGACTGTACTCAACTTTGCCACTTTGGCCTTGGCTGGCCGTCCTTGGGGTGTAACATCTGCACTTGCTGTTTGGGCCGCCAAGTCTGCAAGCATGATGGGCATTGATGTGGCGTCTTGGGCTTATTGGCAGCAGCCTGCCAATGCCAAAGCGCTGACTGAATCTTTATGGTTTGATATTACCTCCATGATGAACTTCGGCATCATGTTAGGCGCGCTGCTGGCAGCCAGCCTTGCAGGTAAATTTGCACCGAACTTTAACATTCCTAAACGCTCGTTGCTGGCAGCAGTGATTGGCGGTTTGTTGCTGGGTTACGGCGCGCGTTTAGCATATGGCTGCAACATCGGTGCATACTTCAGCGGTATTGCATCAGGCAGTTTACACGGCTGGTTATGGCTCGTATTTGCCTTTCTTGGTAATGGCATTGGCGTCAAACTTCGTCCAATTTTCTTCCC
>JASLHF010000142.1 GCA_030152275.1 Acinetobacter sp.
ATTGCTTTTACCAACTCAATGGTCTGTTTTACCGTTTGACCTGCACCTAAAGCCCTAAGATGCGCTGCCTGAATGATCTCGCCATCTGCCACTGGATCAGAAAATGGAATGCCAACTTCAATAATGTCAGCCCCTGCTTGACCCAATTGGCTTAACAGACGACAACTTTCTGTAAAATTAGGATCTCCAGCAGTAAAATAACAGACCAGACCGCTTCGATTTTCCAGTTTCAATTGCTCTAATTTTTGATCTAGACGGTTCATGCTGTAGCTCCTGCAAGATATTTTTTGACCGTGTTTAAATCTTTGTCACCTCTGCCACTTAAATTGACAATAATGATCTGTTCTGGCAGCATTTCTTGAGCAAGTTGAATCGCATATGCAATCGCATGAGAACTCTCAAGAGCAGGAATAATGCCCTCCTGTTCGCTTAAAAGCTGAAATGCATTTACGGCTTCTTGATCGGTTATAGCCGTATATGTGACACGTCCTGTTTCAAACAGAAGGCCATGTTCAGGGCCAATACCAGGATAATCTAAGCCAGCTGATATAGAGTGCCCCTCTAAAATCTGCCCATCTGAATCTTGTAATAAATAGGTTAAATTGCCATGCAGCACACCAACTTGACCTTTGCAAATAGAGGCGGCATGTTCACCAGTATGTGTTCCTTTTCCCCCAGCCTCAACGGCAAACATTTTGACATTCAGGTCTTCTAGAAAAGGATGCATCAATCCTAATGCATTTGATCCACCACCAACGCAAGCAACCAAAGCATCAGGCAGTTTAGGTTCTTTGAGAAGTATTTGGTTTCTGGCTTCTAGACCAATAATTTTCTGAAATTCTCTGACCATAGTCGGATATGGATGAGGGCCTGCACCCGTACCCAACAGATAATAGGTTGTATCCACATGACGAATCCAGTCACGTAATGCTTCGTTCATCGCATCTTTTAAAGTCCCACGACCTTTTTGAACACTTCGGACTTCAGCACCGAGTAATTTCATGCGTTCAACATTCATTTGTTGGCGCTGAATATCTGTTTCTCCCATAAAAATGGTACATTTCATCTTAAATAGCGCGCAAACCGTTGCTGTTGCAACACCATGTTGCCCAGCACCCGTTTCTGCAATGATTCTGGTTTTGCCCATAAATTTGGCTAATAAGATTTGCCCTACACAATTATTGATCTTATGCGCACCCGTATGGTTCAAATCTTCTCGCTTGAAATATATTCGAGCACCACCTGCATAAGCTGTTAGGTTTTTTGCATAAAAAAGAGGACTAGGACGACCAACAAATTCCGTTAAAATCTGCTGATATTCAGCCCAAAATTCAGGTTTGTGCCGAACAGTATTAAATGCTTGCTCTAATTCTTGAAGTGCTGGCATTAAGCTTTCTGGCATATAACATCCGCCAAATTTACCAAAAAATCCCAAGGCATCAGGACCATTACCTATATAAGGGGTTGTCATCTCATATCTCTTTTACTATCAAAACTTGTTTGATCTTAAAATATTTTCATTTTTCTGATAATTGATATATTTTGGGCTTATGGTGTTAGAAAATTTTACAACATGAAACGCAGAACATTACCTCCGCTTAATGCTTTAAAAGCTTTCGAAGCTGTCGCCAGAAATAAAAGTTTCAGCTTAGCTGCCGAAGAATTATGTGTAACCCATAGCGCGATTAGCCATCAAATAAAGCAGTTAGAAGAATGGTTGGATAAAAAATTGTTTATTCGACATTCCTCGACCATCTCTCTGACGGCGGATGCCGAAGAATTATCGCTCGTTTGTACGCAGCTTTTTAATCGTTTAGAACAATGCGTCTTTGAGTTAACTAATAAGACATCTGAAGTAGAAGTTGTCATAGGCGCTTCTCATAGTTTTATGGCAAATTGGCTGATTCCCCGATTAGAAAAGCTCGAAGTCATTTATCCCAATATCCATATAAAATTAATGACATGTAATGATTTAAAATTGTTAGAAAAAGAGAAAGTTGACATATTTATCAATAGCATCAGTGAGCATCATCTACTTCCCAACTTTTTGAATAAATATCTGTTATTTCCCGATAACATGGGTCCTATTTGTCATCGTGAAATAAATCCTCTTCATTCCGTAAATGATCTTTTAAACTATCCATTACTTCATACCCACTCAAATAAAAGTGCATGGCATACATGGTTTGATCAGTTTCAAATAAGCTTTTCCCCAAAATCCAATGACCGTTATTTTGATAGTCTGAATTTAATGATAGAAGCTGCCGTGTCTGGGTTAGGAATTGCCATAACACCTCAAATTTTAGTAGAAAAAGAAATGTTAAATGGAAAGATCATTGCCCCTTTTGGTTTTATCTATTGTGACTATAATTTTTATGCAATGGTCAGAAAAAATAACGAAAATCGTGATGTTATGAATATCATTGATTGGTTAATGGCCGAAGAAAAAAGTTAAACATTTAATCTTTGATTTGAAAAGTTCTATTCAATTGCTCATCTATAACGTCTATTTCACATTCTGTTCACGCTGTGCTGCCTAAGGTATAAACATACACTTCATACGGACACTGATGATGAGACTTGTAAAAACACTAATTGCTACAGCCTTATCCTTGCCGCTTCTGTTGTTAGCCGGATGTAAAAGTATTCCCAGTTATTCAGCCGATTACGCCCAATCCAGAAA
>JASLHF010000237.1 GCA_030152275.1 Acinetobacter sp.
GTTTGTCTTAGTCAATGATTGATGACTGAATATAAAAGTGATTCGTTTTTGTTATTCATATTATATTTTTAGCCCAATAAAAAGGGCTGAATCATCAGCCCTAGTATGTGTTAAATATATTCAACACTTACCACTTCATATTCCACTTCACCCTGTGGTGTGGTGATTTTGGCTTCGTCGCCTTCATTCTTACCAAGAAGACCACGCGCAATAGGTGAGTTCACTGAGATCTTATTGATCTTAAAGTCAGCTTCATCATCACCTACAATTTTATAGGTTTTCTTTTCTTCAGTATCCAAATTCTCAATGGTTACTGTCACACCAAAAACCACACGACCAGTTTGTTCAAGTCCTTTAACATCAATGACTTGGCAAGCACCAAGTTTACCTTCGATGTCTTGAATACGACCTTCACAAAAACCTTGTTGCTCGCGCGCTGCATGGTATTCTGCGTTTTCTTTTAAATCCCCATGTTCACGTGCTTCTGCAATTGCAGCAATAATACGTGGACGATCAACAGATTTTAGCTGTTGCAATTCTTTCTCTAAGGCGACCTTGCCTTCAGGAGTCATAGGATAACGTTGCATTGTTGTCCCTCAGTTCAGTATTTTAAAAATACAGGTTTATAAAATGAAAAAAGCCCGCCACCGATAAGATGGCGGGACTTATCGGAAACGAATTAACCTAGTGTTTGCAAATCTTGCAAGCGATATACATCCATTGGCAATTTAATTGCTAAAGCTTGGCATACAGCATCAGCACCATTCAACGTAGTAGTATGATATACCTTACCTTGAAGCGCAGAGCGACGGATTGAGAACGAATCCTGCTGAGCTTGTTTGCCTTCTGTAGTATTGATAATGAGGTGAATTTCGCCATTTTTCAAGCGGTCGACGATATTAGGACGACCTTCTGTGACTTTATTCACACGTTCAACTTCAATACCCGCTTGTTGAATGACATCAAATGTACCGCCAGTCGCGATAATTTTAAAGCCATAATCTGCAAGTTGTTTTGCAATACCAACTGCGCGTGGTTTATCAGAGTCACGTACAGAGATAAACGCATGTTTCACTTCACCTTCAGTTGGCAGACCTGGTAAGCGTTCATTAGAGCCTAACACAGCTTTATAGAATGCTTCACCAAATGTTTTACCAACACCCATCACTTCGCCTGTAGATTTCATCTCAGGGCCAAGAATTGGGTCAACACCAGGGAATTTGTTGAATGGGAACACAGCTTCTTTTACAGAGAAGTGTTCAGGAATAATCTCAGTTGTGAAACCTTGTGATTCAAGAGATTGACCCGCCATACAACGCGCAGCAACTTTCGCTAAAGATTCGCCGATACATTTAGAAACAAATGGAACTGTACGTGATGCACGTGGATTCACTTCTAAAATATAAACGTCATCACCTTTCACAGCGAACTGAACGTTCATCAAACCAATGACACCAAGCTCTTTCGCCATCGCAATCGTTTGACGACGCATTTCGTCCTGTACTTCTTGAGATAAAGAGTACGGAGGAATAGAACATGCTGAGTCACCAGAGTGAATACCCGCTTGTTCGATGTGCTGCATGATCCCACCGATCACAACATCTTTACCGTCAGATACGCAGTCAACGTCAACTTCGATTGCATCATCTAAGAAACGGTCAAGAAGAACAGGTGCTTCGTTAGAGGCTTGAACTGCATCACGTAAGTAGCGTTTCAACTCTTCATCGTTATAGACGATTTCCATCGCACGACCACCCAATACATAAGAAGGGCGTACTACGAGTGGATAGCCAACTTTTGCAGCTTCAGCCATACCTTCTTCAGCAGATTTAACAATGCTGTTATTTGGTTGACGAAGTTGTAGGCGTTGAATCATTTGTTGGAAACGTTCACGGTCTTCTGCACGGTCAATTGCATCTGGTGAAGTACCGATAATTGGTGCGCCAGCTTCTTCTAAAGCACGAGCCAATTTAAGCGGCGTTTGACCACCGTACTGTACGATAATGCCTTTAGGTTTTTCGATACGTACGATTTCTAAAACATCTTCAAGTGTAATCGGTTCAAAGTACAAACGATCTGAAGTGTCATAATCCGTTGAAACAGTTTCAGGGTTACAGTTCACCATGATTGTTTCATAACCGTCATCACGCATTGCTAGGGCAGCGTGTACACAGCAGTAATCGAATTCGATACCTTGACCAATACGGTTAGGACCACCGCCGATTACCATGATCTTGTCACGACTAGATGGATTCGCTTCACATTCTTCATCGTAAGTTGAGTACATGTAAGCTGTGTCTGATTCAAACTCAGCAGCACACGTATCAACACGTTTGTAAACTGGAGTTACACCCAAGTTCCAACGATGTTTACGGAATTGTTTTTGTGAAATACCCATCAAGTTCGCAATGCGAAGGTCAGATAAACCTTTACGTTTAAATGAACGGATATTGTCAGCGTTTAAGTCACCGAAACCTAAAGTTTTGATTTGGTTTTCAGTTTTGATGATGTCTTCGATTTGAATCAAGAACCAACGATCAATTTTGGTTGCTTCAAATACTTCATCTAAAGTGAAGCCGTGACGGAATGCATCGCCCACGTACCAAATACGCTCTGGACCTGGAACTTTAAGTTCAACCAAGATCTTTTCACGCGCGCCTTCAGTACCAACAGCGATTTTTTCGTCAAAACCACATGCACCAACTTCAAGACCACGAAGTGCTTTTTGTACAGACTCTTGGAAGTTACGACCAATCGCCATTACTTCACCCACAGATTTCATCTGTGTCGTCAAAGTTGCGTCAGCTTGTGGGAATTTCTCGAAGTTGAAACGAGGAATCTTCGTTACAACATAGTCAATTGCTGGTTCGAACGATGCAGGTGTTGTACCGCCAGTGATGTCGTTTTTCAACTCATCAAGGGTATAACCTACAGCCAATTTCGCAGCGATTTTCGCAATCGGGAAGCCCGTTGCTTTAGAAGCAAGGGCAGATGAACGAGAAACACGCGGGTTCATCTCGATCACAACCATACGACCGTCTTTCGGGTTAATACCGAATTGAACGTTCGAACCGCCAGTTTCTACACCGATTTCACGAAGAACTGCTAAAGAAGCATTACGTAAAAGTTGGAATTCTTTGTCTGTCAATGTTTGTGCAGGAGCAACAGTGATTGAGTCACCAGTGTGCACGCCCATTGGGTCAAAGTTTTCAATGGTACATACGATGATACAGTTATCGTTTTTGTCACGAACAACTTCCATTTCGTACTCTTTCCAACCAATTAGAGATTCATCGATCAATAATTGTTTAGTTGGAGAAAGATCGAAACCGCGTTCACAGATTTCAATGAATTCTTCACGGTTGTAAGCAATACCGCCGCCTGAACCACCCATGGTGAATGATGGACGGATAATTACAGGGAAGCCAAAACGTGCTTGAATTTCAAGTGCGTGTTCCATGCTTTCTGCAACGTCAGCGCGAGGGCATTCCAAACCGATTTTGCGCATTGCGATATCGAAAAGTTTACGGTCTTCCGCTTTTTCGATTGCTTCTTTGGTCGCGCCAATCAATTCAACATTGTATTTTTCTAAAATACCGTTGGCATCAAGTGCAAGTGCACAGTTCAATGCTGTTTGACCACCCATTGTCGGAAGAACAGCGTCTGGGCGTTCTTTCTCAATGATTGCAGCTACAGTTTGCCAAGTGATTGGCTCGATGTAAGTTGCGTCTGCCATAGCAGGGTCAGTCATAATGGTTGCTGGGTTAGAGTTCACCAAAATAACACGGTAGCCTTCTTCACGAAGGGCTTTACATGCTTGAGCACCTGAGTAGTCAAACTCACATGCTTGACCGATGACAATCGGACCAGCACCAATAATTAAGATGCTTTTAATGTCTGTACGTTTAGCCATGATGCTTCCTTAATTACTTCTTAGATGCTTCGATAAGTCCGATGAAATGATCGAACAATGGTGCGCAGTCATGTGGACCAGGGCTTGCTTCAGGGTGACCTTGGAAGCTGAACGCAGGCTTGTCTGTACGGTGCATACCTTGCAAGGTTTGGTCGAACAGTGATTTGTGCGTTGCTTTCAAATTCGCCGGCAGCGTATCTGTATCTACTGCGAAGCCATGGTTCTGAGAAGTAATCATCACTGTACCGTCTTCAAGATTTTGTACAGGATGGTTGGCGCCGTGGTGGCCATGAGGCATTTTCACAGTTTTTGCACCTGAAGCAAGTGCAAGAATTTGGTGACCTAAGCAAATACCGAATACAGGTACATTGCGTGCGTCTTCTACAATTGTTTTTACAGCTTCAATTGCATAGTCACATGCTGCTGGATCGCCGGGGCCGTTTGAAAGGAACACGCCGTCCGGATTCAGAGCAAGAACTTTTTCTGCAGGAGTTTGCGCAGGCACAACAGTCAATTTGCAGCCGCGGTCTGCGAGCATACGTAAGATGTTGGTTTTGACACCGTAATCGTATGCAACAACATGGAATTTAGCTTCAGGTTGAGAGAAACCTTTACCTAATGTCCAAGAGCCTTCAGTCCATTCAAAGCCTTCAGGGTCGCAGCATTCTTTTGCAAGGTCTAAACCATTAAGACCGCCAAATGCGCGAGCTTTCGCTAAAGCTTCTTCTTCAGTCACGTTTTCGCCAGCAAGGATACAACCATTTTGTGCACCTTTTGCTCGCAAAATACGCGTTAATTTACGTGTATCGATATCTGCGATAGCAACAACATTGTGTTGTTTAAGGTAATCACCAAGTGATTGCTCAGCACGGAAGTTGCTATGCAATAAAGGCAGGTCACGAATGATCAATCCGTTAGCCCATACTTTATGAATTCGACCTGACTCAGCGTCTTCATCATTACAGCCTGTGTTACCGATATGCGGGTAAGTCAGTGTCACAAGCTGTTGTGCATAACTAGGGTCAGTCAAAATTTCTTGATAGCCAGTCATGGCAGTGTTGAAAACGACTTCGCCAGTCGTACTACCCGATGCGCCAATTGAAGTACCTTTAAAAATAGTACCATCGGCAAGGGCTAAAATTGCTGGGGTGCTCAAACCAAAGCTCCTGAAATTTAGGCTGTAAAAAAGCGAGTAGACGAAAAAAAAGGAAGGTTACTTTAAAACCTATCCTCCCTATGTCTGCTCGCTTGAACTTAACAGCGTATTATACGCATGAAAGGCCTAAAAGTCCATTTAAATTATGCGTAATATAGTAGATAAAGCGCTTGCTTTTTGATTTAAAGTTTGCTTTTTTCTCTTGTTAAAAAATGTAAGCATTTGATTATTGTCTGACAAATCAGAAATTAAAATTTATCAAATCGGCTTATGCTGGGCTCCTCATGACATAACTATAGGAATAAGATCATGGCAGTACAGCAAAAACAGACTCCCGCGGCAAAAACATTGAAAACCATTGCGGCTGATGGTGCAGAACAGCTTGAACAAGCAGCAAAAAATGCAACGGAACAGGCGGCAGAAGCGGTCAGTGAAAGTAAAGATAAACTTCAGGCTGAAGCTAAACAGTTGAATGCAAGTGTGCAGGATCAGCTGCGTCAGCTTAAGCAGGAAATTTTGCAAAAAATTGATACGCTTAAAACTCAGCTGAACGCATCACAAAAAGATTTATCTGAATTAAAAGACTTTGTGAAAACAGAGTTAAACGCAGTTGTTGAAGATATTTCTAAACTGAGCAAAGAACTGAAAGCTGATGTCAATCAGATTTCCATCAAACATAAAGATCAATTGGCGCAAACATACCAGCGTTCTAAAGAGCATACGCTTGAAGCTTTGAAAAAAGCGGCAGTGTTTAAACCGGAAGCTGGTAAAGCTGACGCGGATAACGCAGTACTTAAAAGCTAAAGAGTATTCCAAATACTTTTACAAAGAAAAAGAACAATGCAGCAGTGTGTTGTTCTTTTTCTTTGCAGCGGAAAAATTGCATATCAATTGGGCAAGCCTATGAGTGATCTAATATGAGTAGGCAAAAGCTTTTGAAGTTTAATTTTGCTTTTGATTATACAGTGAACAGTCTGTAAGCGCTGCTTTATGGATAAGGCAAAATCGGCAGAATAAAAACAAACTTAGCTAAGTTTGAAATAAAACAGCCATAGTTAAAATGATGGCTGCACATTGCATGCTTTTAAAAAGACACAAAAAAAGCAAAAGATTAACTTTTGCTTTTTGATGCAGTTTCGACAGCTTAATCCTGCCTGTGTGCTGCTGTTAAAATTGATGCAGCCAGTCACGCTTATTGTGGAAATCTGCATTCGGGCTGCTGTGCTGCATGGCGTAAAAATGGTCGCCTTCAGAGGTTTTAAGTACGGCACTTAAGCCAATATATAAGTCTGCCCAGTTTAATTTATGTTTCAGCATAAATTCAGTTAAATCCAGACTGACGTTCATGCCGTAATGTGTGCGTTTAAGCTGGTTCAGTTCTATATCATAGGCTGCTTTGGGCGGCATATCTTCAGGATAGCGGTATTCTTCAAATTCATAGGCCTGCCATGCTTGAGATGGGGAGAGGTTGATCTCACGGTAAAAATCTTCATTTCTCACACCAATGAAGATTTCAAAGCAGGTCTGTTCCCAAAGAAAATCCTGACGGGGATTGGATGCGGCCATTGCTGGCCACTGCACAAATTGATTCGGGTCGCGCATCCAATAGCCGACATTCAGCGTATATGGACTTTGCTGTTCAATTGCGCCAACCAAAGAGATGGCTTGAAAGCGCCGGTCGAATGCGCTGAGATCGTAGCTAGCCATAATGCCTTAGTTAGATAGGTGCGCGTGACGGACTAAATTGGACAATTTTTGGTTTTGCTTTGCTGCCTTTTTGTAAATCAAAGCAATCTTGCCGATGGTTTGTACAATTTCAGCGCCAGTCGTTTCGGCAATTTCAGTAATTAACGCTGCACGCGCTTCACGGTCTTCTGCCACAACTTTAACTTTAATCAGTTCATGATCATTAAGAGCGCGCTCTAATTCTTCCGCGACGCTTTCGGTTAAGCCTTTGTCGCCTAGCATTACAACAGGATTCAGCGCATGGCCAATTTGACGTAAGCGTTTGCGTTCTTGAATAGATAAAGCCGCCATAAATGTAACCCAAATTTAAAAACGGCTTAGTATAGCAAAAGCAAAGTCTAAACGCTTTAAAAACTGCGAAAATATAGATGCAAATTATCGAAAAAATCTAGCTGTAAACACTAATTTATATACACATGCATACTGCAAAAACAGTGTTTTTCACGTACAATTAAGAATTAGAAGTTTTTTTTATTTAGAGAGTTATGGCGACGCGCATTACCAACCAAAAACTATCCAAGAGCAGCCGAGACTGGATGCGGGAACATTTAGATGACCCTTTTGTGAAGAAAGCGCAAAAGGACGGTTACCGTGCGCGTGCAGCTTATAAACTTTTAGAAATTCAAGAAAAATACAAATTGATTAAGCCGGGCATGACTGTTGTTGACTTAGGCGCTGCACCTGGCAGCTGGTCTCAAATTGCAGGCAAGCTGGTGGGTGACAAGGGTTTGGTCATTGCATCAGATATTTTGGAAATGGATGCTTTGCCCGACGTGACATTTTTGCAGGGTGACTTTCGTGAGCAGGAAGTGTTCGATAAATTGTTAAATATTTTAAATGGACGCACTGTAGACGTTGTAATTTCAGATATGGCCCCCAATACATCAGGTAATAAGGCCGTAGATCAGCCACGTCAGATTTATCTGTGCGAACTCGCACTGGATTTTGCAACTAAGGTGCTCGGTCCGAAAGGGCAGTTTGTTGTAAAAGTGTTCCAAGGCACTGGTTTTGATGAATTTCGCAAACAAGTAGTAGATACTTTTGATGTCATGAAAACCGCAAAACCCGCTGCGTCACGCGCCCGTTCTAAAGAAGTATTTTTAGTCGGGCAGGGCCGCAAGAAAGGTTTCAAGTAAAGTTTACTTGCCAACACGTTAAAAATTGTGCATTTTGTACTTTTTTAACTTTTTGCAAAGCTGGTCTGCAGCGTAACTATTAGGGTCTATCCCTTGATTGGGCATGATCGAATTAGATTGATATGGGAATAAAGCTTTGAGCGATCTTTTTAAGAATGCCGTATTGTGGCTCATTATACTGGGCGTGCTGGTGCTGATTTTCAGCAACGTCAGTGACCGCAATCAGCCGACTGCGATGAACTATTCTGAGTTTGTTGCTGCCGTGAATGCTGGTCAAATTAAGCAAGTGACAATTGACGGCGAACGGATCCGCGGTGAAAAATCAAACGGTACTGAATTTGAAAGTATTCGTCCAGCGGTTCAAGATCCTGAATTGATGCCGAACCTCATCAAAAATAATGTCGTGGTTGAAGGTACTGCGCCTCAGCGTCAAGGCTTATTGATGCAGCTTCTCATTGCCAGCTTCCCAGTCTTGCTGATTATTTTGCTGTTCATGTTCTTTATGCGCAATATGGGCGGTGCAGGCGGCGGTAAAAACGGCCCGATGAGCTTTGGTAAATCTAAAGCTAAAATGCTGTCTGAAGATCAGATTAAGGTTACTTTTGCCGACGTTGCTGGCTGTGATGAAGCGAAGCAAGAAGTGGTTGAAATTGTCGATTTCTTAAAAGATCCTGCAAAATTTAAACGTTTGGGCGCAACTATCCCGAAAGGCGTGTTGATGGTTGGCCCTCCGGGTACGGGTAAAACCTTATTGGCAAAAGCCATTGCTGGTGAAGCAAAAGTTCCATTCTTTAGTATTTCTGGTTCAGACTTTGTTGAAATGTTTGTCGGCGTAGGCGCCTCACGTGTCCGTGACATGTTTGAGCAGGCAAAACGCCATGCCCCATGTATCATCTTTATTGATGAGATTGATGCAGTCGGCCGTCACCGCGGTTCAGGTACAGGCGGCGGTCATGATGAGCGTGAACAGACCCTGAACCAAATGCTGGTAGAAATGGACGGTTTTGAAGGCAATGAAGGCATTATTGTTATTGCTGCGACTAACCGTGCAGATGTGTTGGATAAAGCATTGCTTCGTCCGGGGCGTTTTGACCGTCAAGTGATGGTGGGATTACCGGACATTAAAGGCCGTGAGCAGATTTTAAACGTTCATTTGAAAAAATTGCCTTCTACAACTGGTGTTGATGTCAAAGTGCTTGCACGCGGTACGCCTGGTTTCTCTGGTGCGCAATTGGCTAACCTGGTTAATGAGGCGGCATTATTTGCTGCGCGCCGTAACAAAAACACGGTCGATATGCATGACTTTGAAGATGCTAAAGACAAGCTTTACATGGGTCCTGAGCGTAAATCGATGGTGATTCGCGAAGAAGAGCGCCGTGCAACGGCTTACCATGAAGCAGGCCATGCGATTGTTGCTGAAATCTTGCCGGGTACTGACCCTGTACACAAAGTAACGATTATGCCGCGCGGCTGGGCGCTAGGGGTTACATGGCAGTTGCCTGAACATGACCAAACTAGCCACTACAAAGACAAAATGCTGAATGAACTTTCAATTTTGTTTGGTGGCCGTATTGCAGAAGAAGTGTTCATTAACCAAATGTCGACTGGCGCTTCAAATGACTTTGAGCGGGCAACTAAAATGGCGCGCGCAATGGTGACTAAATACGGTATGTCTGATAAGTTGGGGGTAATGGTCTATGAAGATGATTCTCAGCAGTCATTCATGGGCAGTATTGGCAGCCGTACAATTTCTGAAGCGACTCAACAGCAAGTAGATGTTGAGGTGCGCCGTATTATTGATGAACAATACCGCGTAGCGCGTGATATTCTTGAAAATAATAAAGATATTGCGCATGCAATGGTAAAAGCGCTGTTAGAGTGGGAAACCATTGACCGTGAACAAATCCGCGACATTATGGAAGGCCGTGAACCGCAGCCGCCAAAAGTGTATGTAGCCGATAATCCGGTGATTGATGTTACTCCGGCAGATGGTCCAGCGACACCGCCGCCATTGCCATCTTTACCCAAAGTGTAATGTTTTAAATCATGTGATAAAAGAAACCGCCTAAAGGCGGTTTTTTTTTTATCCGGAAGAAATCCAGCCTTATGTGATAAAGGGGCGCAAAGAATAATTTTGCTTTGATCTGGTGAATTCCGCGCTAATATGGCACAAACTGAATAGGAGCACTATGCCGTATGCAATTGGCAGCCTTACCGAATAAGATTTTAAAATGCGGTTCTCACACGCTAGATTTGTCGCAGCCACACGTGATGGGGATCTTAAATGTTACACCGGATTCTTTTAGTGATGGCGGTAGACATAACGGCAAGGCTCAAGCTGTCGCGCATGGATTGCAGATGCTGGAAGATGGCGCTGCGGTGATTGATATTGGCGGAGAATCTACACGTCCGGGTGCATCTGCGGTTACGGCAGAAGAAGAAATCCGGCGGGTGGTTCCTGTGGTTGAAGAACTGGCCAAACATGGTGCAATTATTTCGATAGATACCTCAGCGCCAGAAGTGATTCGGGCTGCAGTCAGTGCGGGTGCGCATATTTGGAATGATGTGCGGGCGTTGACCCGCCCAAATGCGCTGGACACTGCAGCTGAGCTGAATATTCCTGTGATAATTATGCACATGCGCGGTGAACCGACAACCATGAATAATTTGGATCAATATCAGGATGTTGTTGAGGATGTAATGCAAGAGCTGCAGGCGAGGGTTAATGATGCTTTGAACGCTGGTGTGCACGCGGAGAACATTATGATTGACCCGGGATTTGGTTTTGCAAAAAATGCGCAGCAGAATCTTCAATTGCTTGGACAATTATATAAATTGAATGCAATGGGTTATCCGATACTTTCTGCTTTGTCACGAAAGCGCTTTATTGGTGAAGCGCTTGGCGGTGCTGATGCGCAGAACCGTGCAGCGGGTTCTGTGGCTGCGCACTTACTGAGCATTCAGCAGGGTGCTTGCATGGTGCGCGCGCATGATGTGAAAGCAATGGCAGATGCCATTAAAGTTTGGCAGGCCATGCAAAGTGCATGATCTGATTGCGGACACGGTGCAATTGATTGACTGAGCTAAAAGCCAAAGGGGCGTGTGATAAGTTTGGTTATTCTTCCCCAATATGATATATAGGCACGCTTAATAGTTTGTTTTTGAGTGCCTGTATGTTTGCAGATCTCCTTCTCCCTATGTTTGATGATGATTACTAT
>JASLHF010000256.1 GCA_030152275.1 Acinetobacter sp.
CAAATGCACAGCCTGAATATAGCCTTTCGGCTGAATTTTCAAATTCGGCACGCCATAGGTATAAACATATTTATAGCCAAACCGTTTGGCCTGAGGATAGACCGAGGCAACGGCTGCAGCGCCGGTATAGCGCGCCGCATAAGTTTTGCCGTATTCATCCTGATAGATTTTCACCCACTGAGCTGCAGCAGGCCGGACAGCGTTACTGTTGCTTTTTGCCGCCTGCGCGCCAGCTGCGGCGCACAGCAGCAGCGTTATGCCGATCAGTTTAAGCATCACATTCCCCCAAATGAATTTTATAATTTCAGATACTTATAGCTGATTTTTAACTCACCTGCCATACTTTTACACCACAAAAAAAAGCCCCCTTGCTCATGCAGGGGGCTTTCAAATTTCTGTACTGTTCAGCACATATTAGAATGGATATAAACATGATATGATTAAAAAAAATTTTTTATTATCAAACAAATAACAACATTTTGTAAATTATTTTGTTTACTTTCTATAATTTATACTGAAAGATCTCACCAAAAGTAAAATTTATCATTTTTGATTATTTCAATTTTTCCATGTGCTTTTAAGCTTTGTTGACTATAATTTTGGATAAGGTTTAAATAAAAATGTAATTTACATAATTAATATTTTTCATTCTTCGTTGATTGCATAATATTCAAATAATCTTAAAAAAGTTGTTAGCGAATAGATGAAAACAACAAATGGGCAAATATAAACTTTTTAAAATAAAAACCATTAAAGATTGGGAAAGTGAAGACTGGGATGTCTATAACGAAAGAAAATCTTTGTCAGGGCTTATGGTTTAAAAGGGTTGGCCATATTCTCTAACACCACGAAATGGTATCGGTGGGCAGTTTTCATATATTTTAACCCCTGAAATTGTAGAATTCTTAAAAACACATTCAATTACAGAGTCTGAGCTGCAACTTGGGTTATCAAATAGTATTGTCGCAAAATTCAGGCGGACTATTGGTATTCAAAATAAATTCATATACCGCAATGATCAGTGGTTGATTGAACATCAAGACAAACTTTTGCATGATAGCCTTGAAACACTAAAAACAAATTACGGTTTAAAACGCTCACAGGTATATCAACATAAAAAATGGTTAGCTTAATTGATTGATATACCTATCAGAAAAATAATGAGAAAAAGCCCAGGGGATGATCTGCAAGAACAATGGTATCAAAAGCATAAGGCAGATATGAAACAAATGAGTGTGATAGATATTTCTTCACAATTTAATATCAGTCCTTATCTTGCAAAAAAAGCCTATAACCGAATACAAGAAGAACTAGATGATTTAAGTTTTTCTGAAAAGTTTCAACAGAGTAAGTAAGATCATTTGCAATGGCTTACTGAGAATCAAGCTGTGTTGCTGGATAAGGGGAAATCCATTGCGGAACTGGCAGTACAATTTAAGAAAACTGAAGGTCAAATCCGAAGAGCTAGAGCCAAATTACGAGAAATATTAAAAATACCCAAAGTAAAAGATCAAAATCAAACATGGCTATTGGCAAATCAAGAAATTTTACTTAACTCAAAACTGAGTAAGGAAGCAACTGCGATAAGATTAGGTATTGAATCTAGCCAAGTTTATAGAAAAAGAGGCGAATTAAAAAAGCTACTTAAAATTCCACACCACAATGACCTAGTTCAGGCATGGCGTTTAGACAATCAAGAAATACTGCTTTCTTTACATTTAACGATACCTGAAATCGCAAAAAGGCTTGATCGCAGCGAGAAATACATCATTAAAAACAGGATGATATTGAGGCGTTTCTTAGGGGTGACTAAACAAGATCAAATCGTATCTTGGGTGATAGATCATCAGGTTGATTTAGAAGCCTTAAGTATTGAGAAATTTCAAAACAAATACAACATTAGTCGCCATGTCGTAAAATACTACAAGAATGTTTTAATCGAACTGAAAAAAATGAAAACGAATAGCATTTGAGCATAATCACTCATTCTGTTAACATTTTTTGAAGAATAATAAGGTCATAATAACAATGTTAGATAACATTTTTGGCATTTTAGATAAATTAGGCTTCGGAACACAAAAACGTGCCATTAGTGCCCAATTTTCAAATTCACAGCTCAATTCTCAAATTATGTTACAGCGTATCGATGGCTATCATGCCATCAATGAAGGTTTATCGGCTGAACTCATTTGTCTATCGACTAATCCATTTATAGAACTCAAACAGTTTATTGGTTCTCAAGTCGCAGTAGACCAAGTGACTGACTCAGGCCAGCTGTTTAGAACCACAGGGATTATTACAGGCGCATCACAAGGACAGTCAGATGGCGCTTTGAGCCTATACCGCTTAACGCTGCAGGATCCCGCAAGTTTATGGCATAAACGGCGCAACAGCCGCGTGTTTATGAATAAAAGCGCTGTAGACATTATTGAAATCATTTTCAAAGAGTGGCAGTCAAAAAGCCCCTTATTTGCCTCGAGCCTAAAACTTGATAGCAGCGGTCTAACCAAGGCTTATGACATCCGCCCATTTTCTATGCAATCCAATGAAAGTGATTACACCTATTTAACCCGGTTAATGCGGGAAGAATCCATTAACTGGCTGATCGATGAATCGGATTATATCGTTTCCAGCAATAGCCACAGTATCGAAGCGCAAAAGCTGCGACTTATAGATGACAACGCTCAATTTAAA
>JASLHF010000257.1 GCA_030152275.1 Acinetobacter sp.
CATAGTCAGCACAATGCTGAGGCCCGTGGATACATTCAAGGCGGCGCTGGACCACAAACCGGCGCTGATGCCGATTTGGGCAAAAATAAAGGCCCACAGCACCATTTGTTTGGGAGAGTTTGCCATCAGGCGCGCAGTTAATGCGGGAATGACCAGCAATGCACCCATTAATAAAGAACCGACAGCGCGTAAAGCGAGGACAGTAAATAAGGCCAGCAGGAGCATAAACACCAGACGCTGCCATTTAGCGTTCACGCCTTCACTGACGGCTATATCAGGATCGACCGCGATTTGAATCTGCGCCTGCCAGTACCTGTACAGCACCGCCAGCGCGCCGGCAATAATTAAACTGAATACGGGCAAATCGCTCCAAGAAATAGTCAGCAGGTCGCCAAATAAATAGCTGAGCAATTCAGGGCGCAGCGCCGGCAAGTGCTGAATCAGCAATAGGCCTGCACATAACAGCGTAGCCGAGCATAGCGCCAGCAAAGCGTCATTGGGCAGGCGCGGGTCATGCAAAATCCATAAAATACCAACCAGCATCACCGCCAGCAAGGTCACACCCACCCATAAAGGCAGGCTGAGCGCGCCAGCAACCGCTACTCCAAGCAGAGTTCCGTGCGCCATCGTGTCGGCAAAAAAAGACATGCGCCGCCACAGCATCAGGCAGCCCAGTGGTGCAGTTAAAAACACCAAAAGCGTTCCCATAATCCATGCAGGCAAAAGCAGCTGCAGCCATTCCATCATGCGTTAAGCCTCGGGTTCAGGGTGAATGTGCGGGCGCGGGTCATGCTGGCAAGGTGTGGCCGAATCGCCATGCGCACAGTGATCATGATGATGCTGATAAAACACACGGTTAGTGCCGAAAATCGCCTGATATTCAGGATGCTGCTGTACATTTTCCGGCAGGCCGCTGCAGCAGATATGCTTGTTGAGGCAGACCACACGGTGGGTGCCTTGCATCACCCACTGCAGATCATGCGACACCATCAGCACCGCGCAGCCATATTTTTCCGGCAGACTGCGAACATAGTCGTACAGTTCTGCCTCAGACTGAATGTCCAAACCCTGCATCGGCTCATCCAGCACTAGCACATCCGGCTGGCGCAGGAGCGCGCGGGCAATCAGTACACGCTGGCGTTCACCGCCGGACAATTGCTGCACTTTAGACTGCTGCAATTTGGCAATGCCGGTATCCCGGATAATTTCCTGCTGAACCGCCGCATCGCATTTTTCCAGCGCCAGCAAATCACAAACCCGCAAAGGCAGGCTGTGTGATGGATTAAATTTCTGCGGCACATAGGAAAATTTCAGTTTAGGCTGTGCAATAATTTCGCCAGAATTGGGCTTAACAATGCCCAGCAGCACTTTGATCAGTGTTGATTTGCCCGCGCCGTTCGGGCCGATAAGAGTCACAATTTCACGTGAGTGAAGGATAAAATTGACATCCTTTAAAATATCGCGCTCATCGATGCGGACATGAATATGCTTCAGTTCAATTAAATGCGCTGAATTTAGTGTTGGCTGCACTGCTGACAGATTCCTGAAATTTCAATAATGCTGTGGTGCGGGGTAAAGCAGTCAGATGCAGACAGCTGTTCCAGCTGCTGCAGCAGGCCTTGCGCGGAAGCTTCTTTGACTGTTTTACACTGGCTGCAAATCAAAAATGCCGCTTGATGGCCTTCGCGCGGATGGCAGCAGGGAATATAGGCATTAATGGATGTTAAGCGGTGAATCAGGCCTTTTTCTAATAGAAAGTCTAAGGTGCGGTAAACGGTCGGAGGCGCAGCCGGCCGGTCTGATTCACTCTTCATTTTTGCCAGCAGGTCATAGGCGCCCATTGGACCGTCTGCATTTAAAATCAGTTCCAGCACTTCTTTGCGCAGCGGGGTGAGGCGGGCGCCGGCAGCCGCGCACAGGCTCTCAGCTTCGGCCAGCCGCTGCGCTGCATTTGGATGGTCGTGTACGCCATGCAGTGCATTGTGATGTTCGTGCGAACAAGAACCCATAGCCCACCTCAAGTACGAAACTGTATTCAAAAAAAGACTTTAAATCTTAGCATGAAGCGAAACAAGTTTCGATCAGGCATAGGTATTTTTACGAATTTGTTATATTATAACACTATTCAAATTTGAGTGAACTCTCCCCATGTTCCGTTTCTTGGCGCTTTGCGCATGCGCGCTGTTCAGCTCAATGAGCTGGGCGCAAGGTCTAGTGGTTTCGACCCATCCTATTTACCTAATTGCCAAGGAAGTGACGAAAGGAATCGAGGAGCCAGTGCTGCTGCTGAAAAATCAAAGCGGGCACGATGTTAGTCTCACACCAATGCACCGTAAAATCGTGCAGGATGCCAATTTAGTTATTTGGCTGGGCAAAGCGCATGAAGCGCCGCTGGAAAAGTTGCTGGCAAATGAAAGCAAAAGTATCGCGATTTTAGATTCAGGCTTGGTCTCTACGCTGCCGATGCGCAGCCCGCGCGGCCAGACTTTATCGAATACAGTTGATACGCATGTCTGGCTGGAACCCAACAATGCTGTGCGCATCGCTTTTTTTATCGCAGCGCTGCGTTCACAGCAGCAGCCGGAGCACCGTGCGCAGTATTGGGCTAACGCGCGCGCATTTTCCCAGCAGCTGCTTTTAGTGTCTCGCCAGATGGGCAGCATCAACAGTGCGCAGCCCTACTGGTCTTATCATGATGCGTATCAATATTTAGAACGTTCATTGAACCTGAAATTTGCCGGCGCGCTGACCGATGACCCGCATATTGCGCCGACTGTTGCGCAAATTAAATATCTGCAGGACAGCCGTCCGCGCGCAAAAATGTGCCTGCTGGCAGAAGGGCAGGCCAGTAAAAATCAATACCAAAAGCTCAATCCTATTGTTTTTGAACATGTTGATGAAAGCATGAACGCAGAGACCAGTTTTATCCATGGATGGAAAACTTTGGCGGAGCAAACCCGCAGCTGTGTGCTAAATGCTCGAAAATGATGCAAAAAACAATCAGTGATTGATTAGTTTAAACGCAATTTAAACATTTAAAAAAACCAGACTTAGGTCGGGAAAAGATTGCATGTTCAGGGGTGTAACCCTATAATGCCTGCGATTAAAAATAATCATCAGCTAAACTTGTCAAGCATAATTGCTGTGAGTGTACAAAAATGAGCCGAACTAGTCGCTTGATTGATCGACGATTAGCGAAAGCTTTGGTCATCTTGCAAGCATTAATGATTCCTGTTTCAGCCTTGATTGGATGGATCCTTAAAGATCCAACTGCGGCCTTAAGTGCAGCCTTGGGTGCACTGGTTTGCTGGCTGGCCAGCTGCTATTTTACATGGCAGTCATTTCGAGCCGCCGGCGCCCGCGCGACCAAACAAGTGCTGTCCAACATGTATCGTGGCATGATGGGCAAGTTTGCAATCGTGATTGTTGGATTCATTTTAATTTTGAGCATTGTTAAGCCGTTGTCACCGGCAGCATTGTTTTGTGGTTTTATTCTCGTTCAGGCCATGTCGTGGGTCGCACCGTTTTGGGCGTCACGGCTGCAGAAGCGGATTTAAACGCAGCAAAAATTGAAAAGTTTTTCAGGAATAGGCGAGATATCAAGCAGCACGCGATATTCGTTTTTATTCTATTAGTTTTTTTACATTGACCAGGTGTGATTTATGGCTGCTGAAGAACATGCCCTTACTTCGACCGAGTACATCAAGCACCACTTGACCAACATGACTTACGGCAAAATGCCGGACGGTACATGGAAATTGGCTGAAAGTGGCGCTGAAGCTCAACAGATGGGGTTCACTGCTATTCACTTGGATTCAATGGGTTGGTCTATCGGACTAGGTTTGATTTTCTGTTTGCTGTTCTGGTGTGTAGCGAAAGCTGCAAACTCTGGTGTTCCTACCAAGTTCCAGTCTGCAATCGAAATGATTATTGAGTTTGTAGATTCAAGTGTTCGTGATACTTTCCATGGAAAGTCTCGTTTGATTGCACCGTTGGCGCTAACCATTTTTGTGTGGATTTTCCTCATGAACTTAATGGATTTAATGCCTGTAGATTTCATTCCGCATTTAGCTACGCTTATTGGCAGCAACGTGTTTGGTATGGATCCGCATAGCGTGTATTTCAAAATTGTACCTACAACAGATCCTAACATTACCCTTGGTATGTCTTTATCTGTATTTGCTCTTATCATTTTCTACAGTATTCGTGAAAAAGGTGTGAGCGGCTTCGTAGGTGAATTGGCGCTGAATCCGTTCAATCCTAAGAATCCAATCGCTAAAGCGCTTTTAATTCCATTTAACTTGCTTTTGGAATTGGTAACTTTCCTTGCGCGTCCAATCTCTTTGGCTCTTCGACTTTTCGGTAACATGTATGCAGGTGAGTTAATCTTCATCTTAATCGCGTTACTGCCGTTCTGGATCCAGTGGGCATTGTCTGTGCCATGGGCGATTTTCCATATTTTGATTATCACCCTGCAAGCATTTATTTTTATGATGCTGACCATCGTTTATCTAAGCATGGCAAGCGAAAAGCATTAATGGTATTACCTAACTGTCAACTGATGGTTAGGTACAGTTTTTTTAACTTAATTTGGTATAAAACCTAACCTCTGAGGAATTATCATGGAACTCACTTTAGGTCTAGTTGCAATTGCATCTGCTATCTTGATCGCTTTTGGTGCTTTAGGTACTGCGATTGGTTTTGGTCTACTAGGCGGCCGTTTCTTAGAAGCTGTTGCTCGTCAACCAGAATTGGCTCCACAACTTCAAACTCGCATGTTCTTAATCGCAGGTCTTCTTGATGCTGTACCTATGATCGGTGTTGGTATTGGCTTGTTCTTCATCTTCGCTAATCCGTTCGTAGGTTAATCAGCTTAATTCCTAAATTAAACTATTGAGGAATAGCAATGAATATTAACCTCACATTGGTTGGTCAAGCGATTGCATTTG
>JASLHF010000027.1 GCA_030152275.1 Acinetobacter sp.
TTTGAAGCTCCGGAACTAGAAAAGCATTCAACTTTGTACAAAGATAGATTGGCCAAATCACTTTTCAATAATGATGATTTGACCTATGCGGAAGCGAAATTTTTTTCTAATTATGAAAATGCTGACATATGGGTAAGGGAGTATGTAAAGGTTAGAGGGATGCTAAAGCGTGAAAGGGATTATGTAGGTGAAGTAACGGGATTTAAGCGCAAGTCCCACTGGATCAAATTTGTATTTGCATTTATTGGATATGTAGTTTGTGCATTCATGGGATTTGTTCCATTTGTAATTATGAATAAATATATTGCATGGATGGTTAGCTCTTATGAAAGGGGTATGCCGTTGATGATTGGTTTACAGGTTGCTATTCCTGTTATTCTTTTAGTCATTGCGTATTTATGCTTAAGATATGTTGAGAAATATGCAAGTTGTGGCATCTTTCTACATGACTTTTATACAGTTGCTTTTAAGATGAAGGATGCTGAAGAAAATAATGAAAGCGAAATAGATGCTGCTTAGATTATTAACTAACAACGGTTTCCTGGAAAATTTGGTTGGAATGGAAGTTCCAAGAAAGCCAAGGGTTTTAAGAGTTGTAGAAGAAAGCGCTTAAGGGCGCTTTCTTTTTATGAGGTTATACAGTCATTTATACAATCAAAAACAATTTTTATATATTGATTTTGATGAATATTTTGATAGTTGGTTTCAAGTATTCCTGGCAGAATACTATTTTTGTAACTCCCCATAACTATGACTACGACCACATGTTTGAACTCAAACGCTGCCGCATGAGCGATACAGATTGCTCAAGTGACAAATAGACCGTCCGAAAGGGCGGTTTTTTATCTATGCAAGAAACAGTGATAAACTTACGAAAATTAATGAGTTTTTATAGCAGTCTACAAAAAATCCAAAAAAATATTTTTTTGCAATTTGTAGACTGATTTGTAGACTGTTGAACTACAAATACAGCCAAATGAGTACAATCTCATTCAACTATAAAAATTTTTAAGTAATTGAAAATACAAGTGAATACAGTTACATGCAACCCATTCCAATCCAGCACAAACTCTCAGGATTCTATTTTTTCTATAACACCATTGTAGAGTTGCATGAAGTAACATAATAAATAAAAACAATAACTTAAAATTGAAAAATCTTCGATAAAATAGGTATAAATCCTCGTTGTATACGATTTGTATACTTTCTAAAAAACTTATCTAATTAACTTTTTCTTAGTGAAGATTAATTCTATGAGCCAAAAAATTAATAAGCAATATGTCGACGAATTGGAATTAGTTGAGAAAGGTCAGAAAATATTTAGAGACTCGGAGCTTACAGGTTTTGGTGTACGAGTAACACCTAATAGCAAAACTTTTGTGGTTGATAAAAAGTATAACAATAAACTGTATAGGGTAGTACTAGGCACACCAGATACAATTTCGGTTGCTGGGGCTAGAAAAAAGGCTCAGTTAATTTTGGCTCAAATTTATAGTGGTCAATATTCCTCTAAAGTCCGTTCAAACCAAGATGACTTCAATCCCTTAAATATTACCGTAGGTGATGCTCTAAACATTTATCTTAATAGAAATACATTTAAACCTAAAACAGTGAGGCAATATAACAAGTACATTGATCTTTACTTGGTGGGTTGGCGTAATCGTAAAATCTTTGAAATTACTAAAGATGAATTATTGGATAAGTTTTTAGATGCAACTGAGATTAGCCCATCCAGTGCAAATGGGGCGGTTTCTTTAATTGGGACTTTATGGAGGTATATGCACGTACTGTACTCAACAGATGAAAAGCCAATACTTAAGTCAAATCCTGTTGATGTTATCTCTGTTACTATTGGGTGGAATAAGATTGCACCCCGTGAGCGTTACCTCGGTAAAGATGTGATCTTTAAGTACTATCAAGCAGTCATAAATTACTTTAATGAGCTGAATTTAGAAGATACTGCTCGTAGCAATACACATCGAGATATCATTTTATTTGTAATGTATACCGGCTGTCGTCGGGTAGAGGCATGTAGTTTACGTTGGGATAATGTGGATCTAGAAAATGGTACCGTCGCATTTAACGATACAAAAAATGGTAAACGCCACTTACTTCCAATTGGCGAACATCTTATTTCTATACTAAAAGCACGCCACCTCCTAAAAGAAAATGATTGGGTTTTTCCTGCAACAAAGCTACCAACATCATGGAATGTGCATGCAACAACTATAGATCGCACACTAAAAGAAATAGGTAATCAAGTCGGCTTCTATGTTTCAACCCATGATTTCCGAAGAACGTTCGCCACACTGTGCAATTTATTAAGATTTAATATCTATGTGACTAAGCGTCTACTGAACCACACAGCAAAGCCTCGAGTAGATGTTACTGGTGGTTATGTGCAAATACCATTAGAAGAGCTACGTGTATGTATGAACATGATTGAAGGCGTATATCAGCAAAAAATTGATTGTTTTAATTATGAAAATGTTTGGAATAGTCGATTAGATGAGTTGAAAAAGGCGGGATAACCCGCCTTAGCATTAATATTGAGCAGTATTGGTCACCGTTTTAGAATCAAGATAGGCCATCACATCTTTTTTCTTGTACGCAATTCGGCTACCAATTTTAGAGAACGGTAAAGTCTGATCCTCACAGCGCATTTTGGCCAAAGTCCAAGGGGAGCATTGAAGATAAAGTGCGACGACTTCCTGAGGAAAAAGCTGTTCTTCATGTGCATTCAGAAAACGCTCTAAGATTAAATTTTTCTCATCGTCTGATGCTTTAGAATATGTTCTTAAGGTCATTCCTTATCTCCAAGTTGCTTCTTTAAATTTCGCATCAGTAAGCAGTTCTTCAATTTCACCCACACTGACATTATTAAAAACATGTGTCATTTTTGCTCCGTATACAGTCAGTATTCGAGTAATAGTCGAGTAGTTGAATTTCATGCTGTCCAACCCTCCATATCTGACTTTGCCTGACAAGCATTTAATATGGTTTGTTCGTATTTAGTCCCTTTGAAGTAATCAGCAGGGTATTGGAGATCCGCTGCAGAACTAGCATTTTGAATAGCCTGTAATGCTTTTTGGTAATCTGATTCGAGTAAAGCCTCATGCTCATTTTGAATTTGTCGTTCAGTTTGCTGACTGGCCTGGGCTTTTTGTTCAATGATACGGCGAATGCTTGCACAAGTTTCCTCAAACACTTGCTGACGTACATCCTGAAGGCTATTCAGTTTTCGCTTAGCACAGTATTTATCTATATCAATGCCAGCTTCGGTCATGAGTTGCTCTAGTTCTAAATATTGATTGCCGTTGATTGTTGAATCTGCAGAACCGGAAGAAAGCCATTGTGCTAATTTCACACCTGTCTGTTCTGTAATTTGTTCAGGCTGTAGGAATAGACCGGTACGATCCTTTGTCGCTACTGCATAGTTATCGCCATGGGTGATATCAAGAACGGTCGTAAACTCATATTCAATACCATCACGCTGTTCAGACTTTAGGCCTAACTTTTCAACCTTCTTCTTACCACCACCTGCATCCACTTGCACGGTATCCATCTTACTGCGCATGGTTACAATCACATTGATACTTGAGTGAAGCATGGCATCAATGAATTTGCGGTGTTTAGGTGTGATTTCACTCCAAGCACCCCATGTATTTCCCTTGAATTTTCCTTTACCTAAGGCATCAACCATTTCTAAGCAGCCACCAACACCTGACCATTCGTGTGTAATGCTATCCAAGATGACGGTGTTGTAACCTGCATTTTCAGCGGCTTGAATTGCAGCAATGAATTTATCTGGTGAATATGGTGGTTGTAGATTTGCACTGTCAAAATCCATAACATCCGCATAGAGTTCAGCACTACTATTTTCGGTATCTACCACAGCTACTTTGCCACCCATTCCTTTGGCAATAAGTAAAGCGCCTAAGGTTTTACCTGCACCTGTTGGACCAGCTAAAGCAAGGCGTAACTTTGCGTTTTTACGTTCAGCTTTTTTGAAGAAAACAGTCATCATATTTCTCCCAATAAACGGTTTTTAATCATGTGCTGCACCAACATTTCATTGATGTTGCGGTGGTCGTTGTAGTCTGTGAAGTCGGGGAATGGGTTGCCGTACTCATCGGTAATTTGATCGATTGATAGCTGGGTGATTTCAGCCGTTTCAAACTCACTACCTGGTACGCCGTAGCTGTCTTCGAATTGTTCAAAGTCAAAGCTAACGTCTAAGGTAAAGTTGTCTAAACGAATAACGGCTGTACCTGAGTGTTCACCAGAGATGTCCATTGCAGCGACTGCAGTAAACTCTGGAATACTATTGTGCTGAGCGGGTGCCTTGTTAATTTCAGGCTTGTAGGCGAATGCTAAAGCACCAATTGTTACTGTTGCAGCGACAAGTGTTACCTTGAGGCTATTGAATGGTGTTAAGGTTTTGTTCATACTTATCTCGCAGTTATCTGTAAAAGCGCCTCGGGTCTCAAACTTCGGCGCTTTTTTGTTGTCTGTGAGATAAATATTACCTAAAAGGTAATTTTATGCAAGAGTAAATTATCTTTTATTTATCTTTTTGGTTGTTTTGATTTATATTAGGCAAAAGAAATCCAAACCAAAGGTGATAGAAATGAGTATTTCGGATGAAATTTTTGAATGGCGTAAGCAATTTGTTGAAAAACTATTGTTGAATGGTACGAAGCCAGAAGATTTAGAAAAACAAGTCAGTGCAGCAGAAATGACAATTTACGGTGATCAAATTGCTATGGTATCTATTGAGTGTCCATTCAAATATTCAGAGGAATTAAAAACCATTCTTCTAGATTTCTCAAAAAAGAATGGCTGTCAGGTTATGGCTACAACGAATATTTAAAACACACGTTTCCCAGCTGTCGCTGGTTGATGATGTATGCGATTTTTATTAACTGCAGACTCAATATCTTCCAAGCTTTCGTTATAAACTTTGATCCATGTTTCGGCACTTGTTTTATCAATTATCAATGGATCACAATTTTCAATTGTTGCTTTAGTAAGCTCTAACGCTAGGGCTTCTATAATTTCAGGTTTCATGTTTTCTCCGATAATTATGGATATTTGAGAACAATGTTGGTGCAGAGTCTCAACCTCATAATATCAGGGAAAACATTGACTTAAAAAATAAAAAACTAACGTGTAGTAAGATTTGTGCTTTTGTAAATTCTTGAGATATGCGTGATATATATTAATGGATTGTTTCATCGATACCATAAAGATATTATAATTTAAGGTATTGATTTAAATGTATATTTATAAATTTTTAGAAGTGGAGTCGGGAATGGGGGATTTTCTAATAGTGGTTGGATTGTTGGTCTCATTTATAGGTATGATAGTTGGACCAATTTTTCTTAGTGAAAAGATAAAAAACAATGCAGATGCCAAAGCAGCGAGCTTTCTAGGAATGTTACCTGGGGCTTTATTGATGTTTATCGGTTCTTTCTTTAAATGAAATTTACAAGAGATGTGCAAGGGACACCCTAGCATAAAGGGGCTTTACCTTTTCTTAAAATAGAGAATAACAAGTAGCAAAATGATCAAGCCTAAAATTATGGCAATTACGGTCTTCTCCATGGTTATTCCTTTTTTATTTTGGGTGGTTTTAATACCTAATATCTACTTTTTTTGTAGATTAGTCTATCCTGACTTTAGCTAAGTGAGGACAGGATTTATGAAGTTCTACTGTTAAATAAAAAAACGAGCAATAAATACCAGAAGAACTAAACAAGTAGCGGCTATTGTTATATGTTTAACTAATGATAAATTGCCATCAAGTTTGGAAACTCTACTATCTAAGCTTAAATATACATTTAAAAAATCAGCTCTATAATCCGATTCCTCTTTACTTTCCATTGCTGATTTTCTTAATTTAATTTCTTCGTCTAAAGCTTGGAGTGTGACTTCTTGATTCGTGATTTGCATTAATACAAAGACACAAAAAATTATTATACCCACCATAATTAATATATTTTTAATAAAATCACCTGCTGAATTTACAATAGACATTTGCCCAGCAGCTAAAACAGTTGCAATAGGTAGTGTGAGCAATTGATTTTGCATATCAGAAAAAACTTTATTGATTTTTATTGTGTATTCTCGGCGATCCTCTTCAATTTGATTCTTAAAATCATTAAATGAAAATTTATCCATATAAAGCTGGAAATTACTCTTAACCATTCTAAAGAAAGTTTCAAATCCCTTTAGAAAGGTTGATATAGAGATTTCATTCTCTTTGTAAGATTCATGCAGGCCATTTATTACTGCTAAATGTCTGTCTTCTTGATGAAAATCATTTTGTATATATTCTCGAATGAAGTTTTTGACAAGAATAAAGTCCCTAGATAAGTCTTCTGAACAATAGTCTGAATAAATTTTTAAGTTTTTCTTTCCAATAAAAATGATAAAAGATCTATTGCCAGCATCACCCTGCAAATCGGATATTAATTTTAGATTTGCAAATAATTCAGCAATTAAAAAAACATTATTAAGTTCTTTGTTATTACAATTTGCACCTGGAGTAAATTTTATAGATTGATCATAGATGTAGAAAGATTTAGTAGGGGATTCGTCAAGCCTACGACTATCTTTTTTTAAATATTGATCTAAGTCATAATAAATGTTTGTACCAGTTAACGGCACAGTAATCAATCTTGATACTTCCTCATTATCGGTAGTATCAAAATCGTAAAATTGTAGCTGCTTTTGAATATGCTCATAAGATTGGTTAGATCTTTTACTCAGATTACCAAAGATTGAATTTGACTCAATCTCAAAGCGAATATTATCTAACGACGTCAATAAATTAATGACGAAGTCTAATTTTTCATTTGCTTTTATTAATTGAGTCATAACTCATTAGTACCAGATAAGTTATTGATTAATAGCATTATTGAATGCTTCTTTAGCTTTTTCAGTCACATTGGTAATAATGAAATTACCTTCTGATGAAAGAACAATATTTCCTTGCTCGAAGTCTGCCAGATTAAAAGTTACATTAATAGTACCGGTTTTTACTGTAACCCTCATCCATCTACGGACTGTTGTGGTGTCAGGCTGGAAAGCATCACTTATCTCAAAACTTTCTTCACGTATAAAGTCATAAAAACTATCTGGTTCATCTTGATTAAGAATTACTGATATTTCTTTTAGATAAACAACAGGTTCGCCATTAACTGTTCTTTTATTAACTGCATCAATAAAATGTTGTTTTAAAACTTCCTTCTTTTCTTTTACTTCATCCTCTTCCCAGCATTGATCAGAAGCATATGCTTTTAGAGCATCAAACACAGCATCAGTATAGGCTTTTGAATCCGTATAATTGACGCAATTAATTGAATCTTTGAAGTAATCAGACACATTAGCACTTGACTTTTTAATAAATGAGACATAGGGCTGTTTATCTTTTTCCCACTTATTGAGATCAATTCGGGCACCTTCGTGAAGCTTATCTAAATCAATTGATAGGAATTCTTCAAGATTTAAATTTGCTCTATCAAAAGTAATAGCTTTCTTTTCTTTAATCATTGAGATCATTAAATATGTGTTGTGATCTTCTACGTATTCTATTAAAACAATCAGACCACCAGTAGCCCACTTCAGCTGTTGACCTTCACCAAGGGAATCCATCAGTCTTGCAACAAGTAGCTTTGATAGTTTTATAAAGTCTATTTTACCATCACGATATTCTTGCAACTGCAGTTGAAATATAGAATTTTCTGATTTATCAATACATCCGTAGCCACTAATAGAATTTGTATATTTTTTTCTGAGACCAGTTGAGAAAGTTATAGAAGCGGGTTTATCCAATGGAAACTCTAGATCTGAATCTAAAATCAGTTTTGGAAGCAAATCACCTGGATCCTGCTTGTCATTTTTCTTATCAATTTCATGAATAATAAAATGCGTTAATTTCATAATAGCCCCATATTATAAATATTTAAAAATAACTAGTTACAAGCTTGAGAATTAAGAATACTCAAACATCCCTATATAACCCAACAACCTTACCAACTAACTTACAACCATCCTCTAAAGCAATGGTTTTCTCTGGCCAGTCTGGGTTTAAAGGCTGCAAATACATATTCCCACTTTCAACAATAAGCTTCTTAAACGTTGCTTCACTATCGCCTTGGCAGGAAACAATAACTAAATCACCTGTTCTTAAATCTGTTATTTGAAAGTCAGGATTTACATAAATCTTATCGCCAGGCCGAAAGTCGGGGAGCATTGACTCTCCAACCACTTCTAAACCGTAGCCATTCTTTCCACATTTAGGGTTAGGTGGCAGCCATTCCTCAAACTGCGTACCTGCAGGCACAGAATCTACAGTTGTCCATGAGCCAGCTTGAACCCAAGAGATAACTGGTATTAATTTTCCAATTAAAGGGATTGGTTCAGACACATTATTATCGATTGTTTGTGTGCCTTCTTGTGGGAGATCCAACCAACCGTGTGGCTTATTGAAAGCTTCTTCGATTTCGCGAGCTACTTTATTACCAATACCCTTGATTGGATTCGTACCTGCGAACTGGCTAGTTTGAGATTGTCCTTTACCAATTTTGTCAGCAAAACTGGATACACCACCAACCTGATCAACAAGTAGACGAGTGTTTTTGTATCTAATTGATTTGCTGTCCATAATTTTCCTAATTTTGTTGTGACACGTCACATTTGCTAATTGTAGTTTTATCACCCAAAAGGTAAACAAGAAAAAAGGTTGTATTTACATTACCTAAAAGGTAATATTGGGATTGATACTAGGGGATCAATCTATGAACTTTAGAGACTTTATTCTTAATCAAAGCCCAAAAGATTTAGAAAAATACGCAAAAGATGCAGGAACTACAGTTGGTTATATAAAGACTCACTTGCTCTATAACTACAAAGAACCGCGGAAAACATTACGTAAGGCCTTGGCACTAGCAAGTAATGGCCAAGTTTCTGAAACAGAAATTCTTCAACATTTTGGGTTATTTCCTATTCAATGTGATAACAACCAAAATGGTAATAACTCAGCCCTCCAATAAACACGTTCAAAGGAAACCGATATGAACATATTGGACGCTGCTTACAACACAGTTCACGACTACCCAGGTGGAGCGAATGCATTAGCGCCACGAATGGGCATCAAAAGCCCAGCGGTACTGAACAGTAAGGTGAATCCCAATACGGAAACACACCACATCACCTTGCTTGAGGCTTCAAAACTTATGGAGCTGACAGGGGATTACCGAATTCTGCAAAGACTGAATGCTCAACACGGAAAAGTGGCCATTAACTTGCCCAATATCCCCGAATGTCGAGATACAGCACTGACGGACTTAGTTCTGAGTTTTGGAATGGGTGGTGGAGATATCTACACGCTGTTCAAAGAAATGATGGCAGATGGCCGAATTACGCGTGGCGAAGCAATTGATATGTCGAAAGTCATTCACATGCTGCACGAAATCTTGGCAGAGCTAGAAATGTAAATAAACAAATGTGTCGAGCAATAAAAAAGCCCGATCTCTCCTTCGGGCTTTTTAGACAATTTACTGAATATAGGTTCAATAAATATGACAACGAATGTAACACAGCAAAAATATTCCAACAACGAACCGGCTAGCTACAGTCACAAAACGACACAAGAACTTAAAAATAGTGTTGAAAAACGTGAATTTGAACTTGGTCTAGCACCTGATGATGCCTATGTAAAAGCACCTGCAGAATTCATTGAAGGTGATGTTGTGGTATTCCGCCAAGAGCATAAACCAGGCCACTTAATGACAGTACACAAAGTACAAAGCGGCGGTGTCTTACTGGATGGCAATCATAACTTTGCACTCAATCATCTCGTGCGTACTGCAACGGTGACAGAAGTATTGGCCAAACGTCGTTTAACTGAGGCTGAACAAGCATTAGCGGAGGTTCCATGATCTCCAACAAGGCAATGAAAAAGCAGCCTGAGCATAAACACCTGCAGGGTGTGCAAAGTTGGTATGACCCAGCACTACGCACCCTAAACGGGCTAATTGATATCCGTAAGGCCAATTTACGCAAGATTAATCGTGATGAGGCCAATGCTGCAGTAACACGGGATGAGTTTATTGAAATGCTCACAAACGAGCATCGGATCTCGGCCTGGTATGCCGGTGAAATTATCTCGAGTCTATTAAGAGCCAACATGATTTTGATGTTTGGTCGTTTTATACAAATTAATGAAGGGGTGAACTCAAAATGAGCCAATTTACGCCCAATAGCTTTCAAGTGCCAAACGCATTTGTAGACGAAGTCCTTAACCAAATCTCGGATGCTGCATGCAAGATCTATCTTGTTGTATGCCGTAAAACGCGTGGCTGGAACAAAGTGATGGATTCGATATCACTTAGCCAATTAGAAGAAATTACGGGTAAGAGTCGTCCAACAGTGATCAAGGCTAAAAATGAGTTGATACAGGTTGGTTTGTTGGTAGAAATGCCGAGCACCATTTATGGAAATACATTCAAACTCGGTGACGAAACTAGTGTTGGTTGGACTGTAAAATTCCCTAGTAAAAAATTTTTACTAGGTGAAAAAGCAGCAGTTGCTAGTAAAGATTCTTTACCACTGCTAGTAAAAAAATTTTACCCCGCTAGTAAAGAATTTTTACCATTGCTAGTAAAAAAATTTTACACACAAAAAACACTATCAAAAGACACTAATCAAATTAAAAAAATAAATAAAAAAAGTGCGCGTGTTTCGGAGCAACCTTTGGCTGAAAAACCAAAAGCTGAAACTCAAAACACGTTCGATGCGAAATCATGTGAATTACCAAGATCCGTAAATCCAGATTTATGGAATCAGTTCGTGGATATGCGAACAGCTGCTAAAAAACCACTGACTGAAAACGCAGTAAAACTCATTTTGAAAAAACTTGAGTCATACGGTGTCTTTGCAGACCAATCTCTAGAGAACTCGATCATTGGAAATTACCAAGGCGTTTTCCCTCCAAAACAGCAGAATTTGCAAAACAACCAAAATGGATTTCATGAGCCAAGCTATTTCGACCAAGCATTTGATCAACAAAGTGGATCGAGCATCATCGATGTAACACCAGATGATTACGCATTGGTGGGAGGATATTGAGATGAATCACTTGGTTTGTCGTGACGACGTACATGAGTTGATTGCAACTTTGCGAACACTCTATGCATCACAGTTCAATAAAAACTTCCCAGCAGAGGGTAAGAACTCAATCCCAATGCAAGTTGTTGAAGACCGAGTTGCTAAGGCCATGATTGGGGTGACTGTGGAGCAGTTTCAACGTGGTTTGCTCTTGTTGAGTACCAGTGGAAATAAATACATGCCTAGCTTTGCTGACTTCCGAACCATGTGTATTGGCGAAGATTGGTGGAATGCTCAAAAGGCTTGGATCAAAGCATGTGAGTACACAAAAATTACGAAGCCTAAGCCGGTCACTTTAGCAGATGGTAGTTCTCAATACCGAGACATTACGACCTTGGCCAAGTTCGCATTAGATCAAGTCATGCTGCTCATCAATGACGGTGAAATGTACCGAGCTAAAGAAGAATTCATTCGCTTGTATGAGGCCTATGTGTTGGAAGCTCAGATTAAGGGAAGGGTACAGGAGTGGTACCAAGAACGCCCAAGTTTGGCCTGGAGTGAATCAGAGAAAAAGCATGTACCGGTTGCAAACGATGAAGCTCAAAAGCAGTTGGCTAACTTGAAAGCAAAAATGAATATTCGAAACCGACATGTGCCTAAACCGCAAAAATTGAAAGCAAATAAAGCAAAAGCTGTTGTTCAAAATGAATGGCCAGACCCATTTGAAAACCCAAATGAATACCAGTCAATGATGGCAAATGGCTTTAACTATGTATTGGGAGATGGTGTGTGAAAGATCAGCATGACAACCTCACAATTGATTGGATTAAACAAAATAAAAATAAAGGTGGTTTAAATGAGTTGGCTCTTTTCGCAGGCGCTGGTGGCGGAATACTCGGATCGCATCTCTTGGGGTGGAACACAATTTGCGCAGTTGAACGTGATGCCTACGCAGCACAAGTTTTGGCGCAACGACAAAATGATGGAATTCTCCCGCCTTTCCCAATTTGGTCTGACGTGTGCAGTTTTGACGGAAAGCCATGGAGAGGAATTATTGACGTTATATCTAGCGGATTTCCATGCCAGGACATCAGTTCAGCAGGTAAAGGAGCTGGAATTGATGGAGCAAGATCAGGGATGTGGGCCGAGATGGCTCGAATTATTGGTGAAGTACGACCGAAATTCGTATTCGTGGAAAACTCACCAATGCTTGTTTCAAGAGGACTTACCCGAGTCATCGGTGATCTTGCCCAAATGGGGTATAACGCACAATGGGCACGTTTTTCAGCATCCAACTTTGGAGCGCCCCATCAACGTGACCGAATCTGGATTATTGCCAACACCAGTGGCATCAGATTGGAAGAGAAATGGATCACCAGCGGATTACGCACGAAAGTCACCGACTCTAGGAGCGATTGTTCAAATGTATCCAACCCCCAAAGCTTCAGATGGAAACAAGCGCGGACAGGTAAGCAGTCATCATCAAAACGGATTAGCGGGAGCAGTCAAGAGTGGACACGGTGGTGGTGTGTTGAACCCGAATTGGGTCGAGTGGCTGATGGGGTGGCCAATCGGGTGGACAGACTTAAAGCCATTGGGAATGGACAAGTTTCATACGTGGCTAAGAGCGCATTCGAATACTTGAGGAATGATCAATGAATACTTCATACGTTAAAAAATTTGAAGAGATTAAAAACGTACTTGTTTACGTCGCATTTTCCACTGCTGAAGTGACTGCTTTAGAGCTTGAGGAAAACGTGACTGATTGGGGACGCTGCCAATTAAATTTACACCTTAAGAAACTTGTAGAGGCTGGTTATCTGCAGAGTAATGGCAAGCAAGCGGAACGTGCTTATACCGCTACTGATAAAACAAAGCAGTTATTTGGAGTGAAGTAGTGACCAGCTACTCAATTGCTGAATACAAACGAATGATTGGGGCTCCGAAAACTAAACGAAGCTCCAAAAGACCTAAGGTTAAAAGCCAAAAGGGACCAAATGAGTTCGAAGTCAAATTAGCACTCGAACTTAAAGCTTTAAAGATTGAATTTGAGCAAGAGTTTCACTTTCAGCCAGGCCGTAAATGGAGGGCTGATTTCCACCTAAAGGGAAGAATGATTCTGATTGAAGTTGAGGGTGGTATCTGGACGAATGGTAGGCACACAAGGGGTAAGGGTTATATAGGCGACATGGAGAAATACAACGCGGCAACCATGTTGGGTTATCAAGTAATACGGTTTAGTACAGAGCAAGTGAAGTCAGGTTTAGCAATTCAGCAGATTGAGAAGATGGTAGGGGATTTAGGATGAGTGCAGCGGCAAAGTTAGAAGTAATGGATTGGTCTAAATACACCGCCGAAGAATGGTTTAAACAATATGGTGCTTATATTCAGACCTGCAGAATGAAATCGGGAAATGCACCAGATACGCTAGGGGTAAACCAAATCTATTGGCTTATTTGTGAGAACAATAAAGGGGTGGCACCGAGAAAAAATCAATTAATTTGTACCATCTCTGATTTTGAAGCTGAAGAGGTTCGCAAAATGATAATTGATCTGAAGTACTCACCAAGGATATGCGATTCAGCAAAAGTAGCGGTTAATCTGTTTATTGAAAAGAATGTACGCGGGATGTCGCTTCGGCAAATGGAGCATCAATTTAAATTGGGCAGAACTGCTTTAGATAGCATGATTTTTGCCGGAAAATACTTCTTGAATGGTCATGACAAGAGATTAAGAATTATTTGACTGTCCGGACAGGATATGGCATATTTTTGTTATAGTGTCCTAAGTGTAATTGAGAGCACTAGAGGCCATATAAAAAGCTTGAAGTATAAAGGGCTTATACTCTTGATACATAATAACTATTATTTACAATACTTTAGTAATTTAATAGAATCGTTAAGCTTTACATAAACCTACATCAGCGCAAATGATAAAGGTCTGAAGTCCTATAGAGATATAGGACTTTTTTAATGTCTGAAAGAAAGATATGTTCCAATTTTTTTTAAGATTATTTTGCTTAGCTTGAAAAATCTGCAACTAATGGCGGCTTTTCCTTTTCCTGTATGTAGATAAAATAGTGTTATGAAAAGACCTTATAGACGGAAGGTTATTCCGAAATCTTCTTGGACAACAGAGCAAGATATATTCTTGATTGAGAATAGTTCACTTGAAATGAGGGAGCTATGTATTAGATTGCCATATACAGAAGATGAAATTTTAAAGCGCAAGGAAATGCTTGGTCTTATACGTAGGGACTTGCAGATGCGTAAATTCATAAGCAAATAAGAATAAAATAAGTAAAATATCTTTAGTTTAGATAAAGATTTTAAGTTTTAATTAACAATAACTTATGTGAAACATAAAATCAGATTGAGAAAAATTGCACAAATTTACAAAAAAATAATTTTGTATGATGTATTTGGTACTTTTGTAGTCTCATTATTTGAGATAGTTTAGTAGAACAATAATACTAAATCGAGCTTCAAAAATGTCTAATCCATTTGAGCTTCATGTTTTACGCCAGATCTATGATTTCATCATTGAGCGTGACAGCTTCAAAAATTTGAGCCCTCACAATCAAGTTTTGGAGTTTTTCAGAGAAATAAACGAAGGAGATAAGTCTGACGTGGTAGAAATGAGTCCAAATATCATTCATGGTAAATTTGGGTTTGTCTCAAAAATTAATTTAACCTTTGTACCAATGTTCAAAGATAAAGATAAATTTCTAAAATGGGTACATCAACAACTTAATTAATTCTTATGAATTTGATTTTTAATAATATTATTAGTGTATAAAATTATAATACTCATTCGGAGTAAAAGAATGACAATTGTTACCAATGGTGTTGTGAAGTGGTTTGATAAGTCAAAAGGTTTTGGATTCATTGCGAGTGATGCTGGCGAAGACTTATTTGCACACTATAGTGAAATTAGAATGAATGGCTATAAAGTTTTAATTGAAGGTCAAAGAGTTCAATTTGAAATATCTCAAGGTAAAAAAGGAAGACAAGCTAGCAATATCCAGCCTGTCTAATATATATTTCAAAACATAAAATCAATTATTCAATGTCACTAATGAGTTGGAATAATGGGTAAAAACTTCAAAATTCTTCTTACATTATTTTTAATAAGTGTTATTGCAGTAACAATTTACATTTATGAGCATAAAAAAAGACAAAGAATTGAGATATTAGAGCGCATATCACAATAAAACATGAATATATGATTTTAAAATTAGATTTCTGGTGTGATTATGATGCAATTTATTAAGTGTATGTTTGGCATACATGGATTAAGTAAAAAGCATCAATGTATAGATGGTGAAATTGAATACTGTCAAAATTGCTTTAAAATCACTCTTATAAAATAATTGTTAAATAAACATAGGTAAATCTGTGCGCAGGTGCTATAGTGTGTTTGATCGAATCCGTAAGCGGAACGGTAGTGTTTGAGTTGTTAATGGAATTGCGTATTCCCTCCAATCTGGTGCTAAAGCATCGAATTCAAACAGTTAACGCATAGCATGAATTCGCATCATGCCGATCAAGGGGAGCCTGCAGCTATTCGTGGGTTTTCCTTAAAATTCTAAAGATACTAATCTGATTTTTATCTATTTTTTTCAAGCTACTGTAAATATCATAAGTTTAAATTTTTCTTAAGTGAACAATCTCCAAAATCAAAGTTGGTTTTATTTTTAATACTATTCTGTTTACAAAAGCTCATTATATGAGTCAATAAATGAACATATCTAACGGCTGGACTACTGCTTCAGCAATTAACGGTGATGAAATTCGTGTGAATATTATTCCGTTAAAGAAAATTCAAAGCAATTTGAATGGTAAAACCTTAGTTGAAGTTGCTAAACAAGTTGTCCTAGAGTCGGGGCAAAAGCTAACTTTAAATATTGATGGTAAATCTTTTTATACTGAACTAAATAAACTATATAAATTGTATTTTTAAACCCTCACTCTTAAACCTAAACAACTTAGAGCTAAAATTTTTTAATTAAATTATTTATAAATTAATCATTTATTTTCTTAATTTTTTCAAGAACTCTAAATTAAATATTATTAAAGGAAATTATTATGTCAAATTTAACTACAGGCACTGTTAAGTGGTTTAACGATAATAAAGGCTTCGGTTTCATCGCAGCTGATAATGGCGAAGAAGTTTTTGCTCATTTTTCTCAAATCAATTCAAGTGGTTTCAAATCACTTGCTGAAGGTCAGCGTGTACAGTTTAGCGTATCAAAAGGCCAACGTGGATACCAAGCGAGTGAAATCGTTGGGATTGATGGTTAATACATGGATACCAAATTCTTAAAAAAACTTACGGTTGATGTAATTGATCAGCATGGTGAAATACAAGCAGTTGAAGCTATGTATGATACCTCTAGACAAAAAGAAAATTTGAAAGCAAATGACGATCAAATCCGTTATTTGAACGTAAATGATGAATTGATCAAACCAAGTTTCGATATGCATTTTTTTAGCATTAGAACAGGTAAAATTTTTAAGTTCGCTTAAAATTTGATTATTAAAAAGAACCTCCTGCGGGAGGTTTTTTAATGGGTGAAATATGGAAATAGATGCATATAAAACCCTAACCAACAAACTTCCACATAAGAAAAAACCGCGTACCAGACCGCTACCAAAAGCGAGTGAAAAATACCTAGAAGCATTCGATCGATTAAAAGAAATATTAGATCGGATGGAAATCAAGTATGAAGAGTACTTTCATTTTAAAACGACGAAACACTGGCGTTTTGATTTACACCTTCTTGAATACCGCGTGCTAATTGAAATAGCGACTGGCCCGTGGTCAGGTGGTCGTAAAGGTAAACTCGCAACAAAAGCTTGGAGCATGGATCGTTATGATCATGCTGAAGCAATGGGGTATCGATTTCACCGTTTTGAACTTGCAGATATCAATATGGGGCGGGCAACGGCCTGGCTAAAGTCATTAGAGAAAAATTGAAAGATTTTATAATGATATGGTGGTGATACTTATTGTTTCAGGATGTGTGAAAGCTTTAATATTCTCATAAATGACGTTAGGTTGATAATTCAAGTCTAATTATTATGAGAAGAAAGTCATGAATAAAAATTTTGAATTCCATGTTTTAAGCCAGATTTATGATTTTCTTATTGAGCGGAATGATCACGGTTCGTGTGGCATTCACGGCAAAATTCTCGAGTTCTTCCGTGAATTGAATCTTGGTCAGCCTGAGGATTTTAAGATTATTGATCCGAAGAAAATTGCTGGTAAGTTTGGTACGGTTGATTTTATCCACCTAATAAACGTACCTCATTATGAAGATAAAGATCGTTTTATTAAATGGGCTTATACTCAGTTAAATCGCTAAATCAATATAGTGAAAATTCACTTTAAACTTCACTTAAATTTATGATTAATAATAAATTATATGTTTTCAAGCTGTGGGCTTTAGAACTATAATTATCATGCTTTAATGCATCTCAAATCAGCGCAAATGATAAGAGTCAAGCTCCATAGAAATATGGAGCTTTTTCAATTAAAAAATAATCTTTACGATGTGATTGTTAAGATGAATTAGATTCTATTTCAAAAGATAAATTTACCTTAAAGTGTTATTTAAAAATATTAAATACTTATAAAAAATAGGTATTTAGAGGTGTAAATAGCTATTGTTCTCAAAATCTTGAAAGAGTAAATTAATTACTTATAAAAACAAATGAGCTTAAAAATGCCGGATAAGAACACTAAAGCAATAGTTGAACAAATCTATAACTTTGTCACTGAAAAGCATGGCATCCAAAACAAAAGCCGTTTTATGCAGCTCTCTCTATTTTTTAATTATTTACATGAGGGTGATGAAAGTACATTTACAGCTATTAAGCCCTATAATTACCAGGGTGTCTTTAATGGTAGTAAGCAAATTATTTATGGAAACGCAGCCCCTGATATTTTTGATAAAGAGAACTTCATTGAGTGGACATTAAAATCGATTGATGGATAGGGAGACTGATGCAGTACTTTGCTTTTGATCTTCTTTTAGATTTAAAAATGAAAACTATTTAACATTTTTAATAATAATTGCAAAATAAAACAAGGACTTGGTTCGCATAAAAATAACATTTGTATCTTCATATTTAAGGATTATTGGTTATATTGAATATGCTTGTTAATTAATCAATATTTACAGCAATTTCTAAACTTATAATTATTTAAAGGAAATATAAATGTCTAATTTAACAAATGGGACAGTTAAGTGGTTCAATGCTACAAAGGGTTTCGGATTTATTGCTTCCGATACTGGTGAAGAATTATTTGCTCACTTTAGTGAAATACGAATCGATGGCTATAAAGTACTAGAAGAAGGCCAGCGTGTAGTGTTTGAAATTACTAATGGTAAGAAGGGCAAGCAAGCGAGCAATATCCAAATTCTCTAAAATAATAAGTTCCCAGTCATATCTTGTCTTGACCCGTCTTTTATAGGCGGGTTTTTTGTCATTAATTGCCATTAAGTTTTAACATTTAAATGCTTAATTTAAATGAAAACTACATTATAAGAGCAATAAAAATGATCTTTACAAGAATACAAGTCCTGATTGGTGGACTAATTATAAGTGTGCTGGTTTCTTCTGTGTGGATTTACCATGAGAAGAAAAAACAACGCAGAGCAGAAATTCAGCAAATCATTACTGAAGCGCGAGCAGGATTAAGTCTAGCTCAATAGTAGGAGCTAAAACCTATGGAATGCTTTAGACCATTCCCACCGACTGAACTTATAGATCAGGCTGAGGAAGAAGACGCTATACGTCTTGCACCAGCGCAAGAACTTCTGGCCTGGGTGAAAGCTAATTATTTAACGATTGGTGGTCAACTTCATAACCCAGACCATGATCATATTGCAGAGCTGCTTCACGACAATGAAGAATTTTTAGCATTTGCTTGGGCATCATCTGCAGCAATGGCTAAAAAGAGAATGGTGCTTGGTCAGTGTGAAAAAGTAATGTTTAACCAAGGTGGGTGGAAGAAAGCTCGTCAAGAACAACAAATGAGAGATTGGTTTGGATTTGTTCCTCAATACTTAATTACGATTGATGCGGCATTCTGTGAGCAAACATCTGATCGGGAGTTTTGCCGTTTGATTGAACATGAGCTTTACCACATTGGTGTAGAGCGCGATGAAGATGGTGAGATCATTTATAGCGATGTAACTGGCTTACCTAAGCACTATTTGGCTGGACATGATGTCGAAGTGTTCTTTGGTGAAATACGTCAACATGGAATTGATAGCTCAGTGAAGCGCTTATTGGAAATCGCCAAGAACGCTCCATTTGTTTCGGAGACAAACATTGCAGCGTGTTGTGGGAATTGCGTGATGAATTGAGCTGAAAGGCTCTTTTTTTTGCCTATCTTGCTATACGTACATATACAAAGAGGTGTTTATGGCAGCACTAAAAGAGCCTGTAAAAATGTTTATTGTTCAGTCTCTTGCATGCTTTGAAACCCCTCAACAAGTAGTAGAAGCTGTAAAGCAAGATTATAAAATTGAAATTACCCGCCAACAGGTGGCTCTTTACGATCCAACGAAAGTAGCAGGGCGCAATTTAAGCAAGAAACTAAAAGACTTATTTGAGCGTACTCGCAAAGAATTCCGAGAAAACATTGAAGATATCGCGATTGCGAATAAGGCTTTTCGACTGAGAGAGATTCAAAAGATGTATGAAGATTCGGGTCGAAATAAGAGAGCTAAACAAAACTTGTTGAAACAAGCCTTTCAAGAAACTGATGGTCGTATCACGAAGCAAGAGATTACGGGTAAAGGTGGTAATCCGATTGAAACTGAGCATAAACATGCACTACCGGCTTATACGCCTGAGCAATTAGCAGGAATGAGCGCTCAGGAGCTTTCGCGTTTAGCAATTAATGGCAAATTATGAGTTATTCAATTGAGGAAATAGCACCACTCATTAAAGAGTGGACTATAAACACACGGCTACCTGAAGTAATAGCTGAAATGACCAGACGCTATTACTACCGAACCTTAATCGAACAAAATGAATTAAGTCGCCAGGCCGAAATATACAAGTGCAGTCAAGATCCAGTGCATTGGTTTAATCATTGGGTGTGGACTTACGATCCACGTGGTATGCCATTTGGTTTACCCGCAAATATTCCTTTTGTGTTACGGCCTGGGCAGGTAGATCTAGTTCATTGGCTATTAGAGCGTGAAAGTACGCAAACCCATGGACTGATCGAAAAGTCACGTGATGAGGGAATGAGCTACGTTTTACTTGGTTTCTATTTGCACCGATGGCTGTATGTTGATGGCTTTGCTGGTGGTGTAGGGAGCCGTAAAGAAGATCTGGTCGATAAGAAGGGTGACCCGAAGACACTATTACATAAATTCCGCGATATGTTCTCGAAACTACCCGATTGGATGAAGCCCAAAGACTTTGTCGGCAAAGTCCACGATAACTATCTTCGGATCATTAATCCTGATAATGGCTCAACTGTAACGGGCGAAGCAGGTGACAATATTGGTCGTGGTGGACGTACCACAATGTACTTTCTAGATGAATGGGCATTCGTCGAGCGCCAGGAAGCGGTCGATGCGGCAATATCTCAAAACACAAACGTTCATATCAAAGGATCTACACCGAATGGTATCGGCGATCGTTTTTATCAAGACCGTTTCAGTGGTCGATATGCGGTATTTACCATGCCATGGCGATTGAATCCGGATAAGAACTGGCAGGTTGAGCTGAGAGGAAAGTTGATCTATCCATGGTATGAGAAACAAGTCTCTACCTTAGATGACGTGGTACTTGCTCAGGAAGTAGATATTAACTATGCAGCATCGGTCGAAGGGGTGTTAATCCCATCAGCTTGGGTTCAATCTGCTATTGATGCTCATAAGAAACTCGATATACAGCCATCAGGTGATCGAATTGGTGGCTTAGACGTGGCTGATGAGGGTAAAGATAAAAACTCATTTGCAGGACGTCATGGTGTTGTTTTGAATTATCTAGATACATGGTCTGGTAAGGGAGATGACATTTTCGGGACAACTCAGAAAGCGATCGATATTTGTTTGGATTTGAATATTCGAGCATTTCTCTATGATGCTGATGGCCTGGGCGCAGGTGTACGTGGTGATGCACGGGTCATTAATGAGCGCAATGAGGATCAAGGTATTACAGAGATTCAAACTGACCCATTTAGAGGATCAGGATCAGTTAATGAACCTGATGAGGAAATGGTCGAAGCGCGAAAGAATATTGATTTCTTTGCCAATCTCAAGGCTCAAATGTGGTGGTCTCTAAGAATGCGTTTCCAAAACACATACAGGGCATTGAATGGTATGGAATACGATCCAGATTCGATTATTTCTCTTAGCTCTGACGATTTAAATGAATCTGAGCTGAAAGCACTGACCGTGGAATTGTCTCAGCCGACCTACACTAAAAATGGTGCAGGTAAAATCTTAGTCAATAAACAACCAGCAGGTGCTGCATCACCCAACCGGGCTGATAGCGTGATGATCTGTTTCAGTAATGTCCAAGAACAAGAAACCAAGCAACCTTATGTTGCAGGTAGTCGAATCTTTTAATTAGGTGCTGACATGGCAAAGTCAAAAAAGGACAAAGAATCTAAAAAGGCTTTGTCCAAAGGGAGCCTTTACTCTCAAGAAGCAGTTTTTAACTTTCTAACCAATTTTGGTCGTCGTCCTGACAACGATGAAGTACTTCGTAAGGCGGGAATATCTCGTCATAAATTACGAATATTGTTAGATGACGATGAAATTGCCCAGGCCGTTGAAACGCGTATCGATGCTTTACTTTCAACGCCGTACCAATTGGAACCCAGTGATTCAGCTGCTTCCAAAACCTTAAAGCTAATATTGGACGAATGGTACTGTGAAATTGCTGCAGCATCTCTTAATGCTTTGCTTTTTGGATACTCAGTTCAAGAAGCCGTCTATGAGCTTAAACCGGAGGGGTTTATTGGCTTGCAATGGATTGGTGAAAAGCCCATGCAATGGTTTGAGCCAAAGAATGATGGTCGTTTAATTTTACGTAAGGAGGGAAATTCTCAAGAGATAGTCGTAGATCAAGTCTTTAAGTTTTTTCTTACTCGTCGTAAAGCCACTTATGAGCAGCCATACGGTAAAGCAATGTTGGCGACTTTGTATTGGCTATCATTCTTTAAACAGAATGGTTTTAAATTCTGGGCGAAGTTTTTAGAACGCTTTGGTACACCAATCTTGGTGGGGAAAGTTGGTAGTAAAGTCAGTACAGAATCAATGAGCCAAGCACTTTTAGACGCTCATGCTCAAAGTATTCTGTCCATTGATGCCAAAGACAGTGTTGATGTTTTATCAGCTCAAGGTGCAAATGGTACTGCTGGGGTAGCTTTTGAGATGTTTAATAAAACATTGATACAACAGATTCAAAAAGTTGTACTCGGTCAAACGCTCACTAGTGGCACTGACGGTAAAGGAAGCTATGGCCTGGGTAAGGTTCATGAGAATGTTCGGTTAGATAAACTCAAATCTGATATTCGATTGGTCACCCCAACAATTCAGAATGTAGTAAATGCGTTATGTATCTTGAATAATTGGGAACCGCATAAAATCAAGTTGGGTGAAAAAGAGAAAGTACTCAATGTTGAGCAAGCTACGCGTGATACACACTTAAAAAATGCCGGTGCAAACCTTTCAGATCAGTACTTCATACGCGAGTATGGATTGCAAGAAGGGGATTTAAAGCCAACTTTAGACGTCACTCAGCCATTATTCTCCGCCTTACCTAAACGTGCCTTTAGCTTTAAAGCCCAGGCCAATAAGCTTTCAGCTGAACAGCAAGAGGTTGAAGAATTAACCGATGGCCAAGTTGAGCTGCAGCTTTTAAGTAATGAGCAGATTAAGCAGCTCGTTGCTGAGTCGGATAGTCCTGAAGGCCTGGCGTTTAATTTGATGCAGTTAATTCCATCTGTATCAGAGTCTCAGTTTAAGGCGAATTTAGATCAAGCTTTATATGCTGCAGATGTGTTGGGGTATGCGACAGCAGCCGAGGGGAAGTAGATGCAACCAGTCACATTTCTTGAAGCGCTTCAGTACGCGCATGATAAAAAGATTGTACTTCCTGATGAGTTTTACTCAATGGACCTTAAGACACGGCAGATGGCGACTACAGTGAGCTTTCTATCGAGTCTTGAGCAAGTTGATACAGTGATTAAGTCACTGAATAAAACATTGGCCAATGGCGGAACGTTTAACGACTTTCAGAAGCTCATTGCTGAGTCTGAAATCATTCTGCCAAAGCATTATTTGGATACAGTGTTTCGTACCAACATTCAAAGTGCATATGGTCATGGACGATGGATTCAACAGAATCGAAATAAGGAAAAACGTCCTTACTTGATGTACTCGGCTATCGATGATAGTCGGGTGCGTCCTGCACATTTAGCTTTGAATCGGATTGTATTGCCAATTGATCATCCATTTTGGCTAACACATTACCCGCCACTAGGCTTTCGTTGCAGATGTACTGTAATAGCTCTCACAGAGGCTCAGGCGCTCAAATACGGCATTACACCGGATGATAAATTGCCAGAGGTCGCTGAGGCATTGGACTGGTCTTCACATCCATTGCAATTTGGAGAACTGGAAGCATTGGTTGATAAAAAGATCAATGTCTCAGTACTGGATAAGGTATACCTCCTCGAGCAGAAGGAAGTCCTCAAGGCGGAATGGACTGCATCGAAAAAGCTTACGAGTTTATTTGCTCCAATGGATGATAAAACTCGGGATTTATTCGATACGGTTGCCAATAAAGTAATTCCATTAGACCCATCGATTCGACCAAGTGCGATTCGAACATTTTTGGATTACGTACTAGGCAATGACCAGGCCATTACAAACTATTTGAATAGCAAAGCCTCATCCAAGGCTGATCAAGTGCTTAAACAATGGCTGGTTCACGATATGGCAGCGATACATTCAGTTGCTAAGAACACCTCAGACGTTATTACAGGCACAACCACACTGGCTTATGCAGCTTCACTTGAAGTAGGTAAGGTGGTGACTCTAGATGCACCGATGCTTTTGGCAGGTCAGTCAAACATCATGATTCAAATTGAGAATGCCAATGGCCTGGGGATTGATCTTGAAAAGTTAAATGCTGGTGAAGGTGTATTGTTGCCTTTGGGTGTGGCTTTCGAGGTTATTTCTATTGAAGTACTGAAAGGGCAAATGGTTTATACTTTGAAACTATTATAATTGATAAAATAAACAGATTCAGAGTGTGGTTAATATGAATAAAACTGAGGCTTTCAAGAAGTTAGGCGCTACCCAGAAGAATACATTTTGGTCAGTTTCGGCTTTTAATGAAGACAAACAATTAGTTTTAAGTTTATGGCAAGACTTCTTTAGAACAGAAAATAGAAAATCAATCTATAGGGATTCAATTTCTAGATGGCATGGACATGGAAATAAAGAATTTAGAGAGAATCTCTTAATAGCATATGAACAAAAAATGCCTATTAGAGCCGTGATAGCGCGGACGAATAATATTGAAGGTGTTAAACGTGGTGAAGATGCGAGTAAATTCAAAAATACATTTTCACCAAAACTTGATTGGATTGGAGAAATTACTTTCTGGGATGGGGAAAATTTTGAAATCACATTCATAAAAATCACTAAGTAATGAATTATTAGCAACTAGAACCGCCTTCGGGCGGTTTTTTTATGGAGCATGAAAATGCCAGATCCAAACGAAGAACGGCTTAAGTACTTATTCAATGCTCCTGCAATTGAGGTACCGCAAGCTGAAGAAGGACAAAAGCGAAAATTCAAAGGTACTGCTTATGCTGGTGGCCGTGTAGATGGTCACTGGTATTGGGGGCGCTCAGGGGTGGTTTTCGATCTTGATGGTATTGAGATTGATAAACCCGCAGCCTTGCTTGAAGAACACTTTAGCTCAAGTCGAATTGGTGTGGTTCAAGCAGTAGATACCAACGGAAAAATTGACGTTTCAGGTGATTTTCTTACCAACCCAAAGGCGACTGAAATTGTTCAAGATTCTGACGATGGGTTTCCTTTCCAGATGTCCATGATGATTGATCCAGGATCAATTGAAGAAGTTTCCCAAGGTAAGACTGTCATTGTGAATGGTCAATCATTCGAAGGGCCAGTCACAGTATTCCGTCAAAACCGTATACGTGAATTCACGATCTGTTCTACCGGAGCTGATCGTAATACATCAATCAAAGCCTTTTCGGGCAAAGCTAACCCTAACCCAACCAAAGAGGACACAGACGTGACCGAGTTAGAACAAACCCAGGCCAAATTAAAGCAGGCTGAAACTGAACGAGATGCAGCTCAAGCCGAACTTAAAAAGTTCAAAGCCGATAAGCGTGAAGATGATATCAAAGCACTTGAAACAGCGTTGAATAAGCAATTCAGTGCAGAAGAAAAGAAATCCTATACCGATATGGATGATGCAGCTTTTGCATTCATGTCACAGCAGTTAAAGCAATTCTCTGCAGGTAATCAGCAACCACCAGCTGGACAGCAACAACAGCAAATACCGCCACAATTCGCCCACTTATTTAATCATCAAGCGCATAGCGATCAAAGCGGGCAACAAAGCCAAGGCAATCAGCAAGGTACAGCTTTAGACCAAGCATTTAGCCAATTTGCTGCAGCGCAACAAGGAGCAAAAAATTAATGGGCACTATTACTCAAACAATCACAACTACACAACTTGTAGTTGGTGATGGCGTTCGTACAGAGAATGCAAAAGTAAAAACAGCGACTGCTTATAAACGCGGTGATTTACTGAAAATCGAAGCAAATAACTTAGCAGATCATCCCGTAGTCACTGAGGGTGTAGTTGGTGATTGGAATGCTATTGCGAATACAGATATGACTTTGGAGCAAGCTACTTACCATGCAGCCATTGGCCTGGAAATGCCAATCTATGTACAGGGTGCATTTGATATCGCTGTAGTGACTGTAAATGGCGCACCACTCACTGAAGTGCAGTACGACGCGGTTCGTGCTCAGGCTTTAAATAACAAAATTGAACTTCGTAAAGTAGTGGGGAAATAATCCATGAGTCAAACTTTTACATTTCAAAACGCGCCAATTGAATTACTTGATGTACCGCAATTGGTATTACTAACAGATACCACTCAAAAGGTGGATACATGGTTGATGGATCGCTTTTTCCCACAGCGTGTTTCGTATACTAAAAAAGAAGTACCAGTGGGTGAACTAAATACAGCGACTCCTCTTGCACCATTTGTAACGCCTACAGCAGCTGGTCGCCAAATTAAAGTTGGTGAGTCTGGTAACGTGAAATTCGTCAAACCGGCTTACTTAAAGCCAATGATGACTGTCATCCCGAGCGATGTGCAAAATACTGCATTAATCACTCAACTACGTAAATTTGGTGTGATTGCAACAGGTTCAAATCGTTTAAGTGATGCGGATCTTCTATTGATTGATCAGGCACAAAAAGCCTTGTATCTACGTCAATCTATTGAAAATCGAAAGCTGCTGATTGCTCGTGATGTTTTGCTTTACGGTAAAACCACTTTTGCCTCAGCAGACTTCCCAATGTACCAAGTCGATTATGAGCGAAATGCAGCTTGTACATTTGCGCCATTAATTAAATGGGGGCAAGTTGGTGCTACACCGGTTAAAGACATCCAATCTATGATTGATCTATCGGTGGAACATTCTGGCACTTCACCAATGATGGCGCTGACAACGTCTAAGGTCTATAACACACTAATTAAAGACCCTGAGTTCAAAGAGAAGTTTATTGCTCCATATGCTGGAATTAGTGTGCCGTTAACTCCGACTTTTGATCAGATGGATAAGCCGCAGTTCCGTGGTACGGTCGATAACATCGAAATTTGGACATATGACGTTCAGCACAGTATTGGTGGCGGTTCAGCAGAACGATTTATTCCAGAAGACTTCTTTGGTTTGATCTCAGATGCCAATGGTTGGATTGCTCACTGTGCGATTCAAAATGTTGAAGCATTTGGGCAGGCTTTAGAATTCTATTTGAGCCAATGGCAAGAAAAGAATCCATCAAGCATCCAAATGCTAGCTGAGTCATCTCCACTCGCTATTCCGAATAATAAAAATGGCCTGGTCGGCGGTCGTGGGTTCGTATAAGGAAAATATCATGACAAAGTATATTGCAAAGCATTCGCTTGGGCATTTCCGTCCAGGCCAAGAAATCACAGGGCTTGAAGCTAAACAACTTCAAGCCCTTTTAGCATCTGGGTCAATTGAAGAATATCAAGAGGCTCAGGAGCCTAAGGCTGATGGTACTGCTGCACGTTTAGCAGAGCTTGAAAAAGCCAATACTGAACTGACCGTAGCAAATAAGCTGATGACCGATGAAAAGGTCAAATTAGATCAGATCAATGTGGAACTTAAGTCGAAAGTGGCAGAGCTTGAAAAGGCATTGGCCACTTCCGAAGCTGCTTTGAAGAAAGCCACTGCAGAAGTGAAAAAAGCTGCAACTGAAACTAAATAGGTGGTGCTATGTATGCGACTCGTAAAGATTTAGAGGCGCGTTTTGGTGAAGATGAGCTTCAAGAGCTAGATTTGATGCAGACTGCAGGTAATTCGATTGAAGAAGCCTTACAAGATGCATCAGAGGAAATCGATAGTTACATAGCTATTCGCTATGTTCTCCCTTTGCCAAGCACACCGAGTACTTTAAAGCGGATCGCATGTAACATTGCGCGGTTCCGGCTGTATTTTCAATCTCCAACTGAAGAAGTCGAAAATCGCTATAAAGCAGAAATTGATTTCTTAAAACGGGTTGCTGATGGCAAAGCAACCTTAAATATCCTAAATCCTCAGAACGAAGTGACTGAAGAAAAGCCGGTAAATGCTCCATCAACACTGCCGATTGGGAGTACTTATCGTGGTGGGGTATTTGGGGATGATGTACTAGGATTGATGCCAAGCATCAAGTGAGGCGGATATGTCAGGCGTAGCAATTAGCATAGAGGCAGATGGTGAATCTGCCGTTATGCAGGCTTTGGAGCGTTTATCTGCTTTTGATCAAAACAAACCTAAGTTGTTTGGTGCTATAGGTCATTCAGTGGTAAGCAATATTCGCAACCGCTGGACCAGTGGTGAGGGATTAGAGGGTAAGTGGCGCTTATCAGGTCGTGTTGCTCGTAAAGGTGGTACTACTTTGCGTGATACATCAAGATTGATGAACTCGATTACCCATAATGTGCTACAGGGTGGTGTTGAAATTGGAACTGATGTGGAATACGGCGCTATTCATCACTTTGGTGGGGAAATTCATTACGAAGCACGTATGCGACGTTCTTACTTTCGACAAAATCAACGTACAGGCCTGGTTGGGAATAAGTTTGTACGTAAAGCTCGTTCCAATTTTATGCAGGAAACAATGGGTAAGGCTTACAAGGTCAATATGCCGCGTAGACCATTCCTTGGCTTAACAGAAAGAGATGAACTGGAAGTGATGGATTTAATCGTGGAGCATTTAACAAATGACGGATGAAGATAATTTCTTTGCTGTGCGTAGTGAAATTGAGGAAAAGCTGAAAGAAATTACAGATTTCAAGAAGATCTATACACCAGCTAATTCTGCAAAAGTTACCGAGCTTTCACAAGCTACCCCAAATGCTCAGATTTATTATCGCCGTGTCAGAAAATCCGATGATGCCGGCCGGTCATCAATGCTGAGTTTGGTCCAACAATGGGAAGTCACGATTTGTGAGCGTCATGCTGCTTCACAGCACAAAGATGGCTCAGCTGTATTGGATCGTGTAGGAAAATTAACCATGAAAGTTTTAAAGCTTTTATCGGGATGGAGGCCTGAGTCTAGTACGCGCCCGTTAAGCATGGTAGCGATTGAGGAAGACTACTCACCAACGTGTGTATATATCACCTTGGTGTTTGAATCAAAAATGTTTGTATAGGAGCCATTCATGGCCAAACAATATAAAGCCCGGCAACCTGTCGGGCGTTTTAATTCAGGGGACATCGTTGGTGGTTTAAGCGAATCCCAAATTCAGAATCTGCTGCAGCGTGGTGTGATTGAAGTGGATAAAAAACCTAGCCAGGCCAAAGTAACCCAAGCCAAAAAAGAAGAGGTGAAAACCGATGGCTAAAAACTATATTTCTCTGCAGGGTAAATTCTATTTATCTGAAATCGCTAATGGTGTTGCTGGTGCAATGCGTCATATCGGGAACGTACCTGAGTTCGAGCTTGAAATCACAACTGATCAGGTTGAACACCAGGAAAGCACATCTGGTCAGCGTACGACAGATTTTGTACTAACAAAGACCACCGGTGTGAACTTCTCAGGGCAACTTGAAGAAGTGGATGAAGCAAATCTTCAGTATATTCTTTCAGGTATGAAGTCTGATGTTACCTCTGATACGAAGACTGATCAGGCATTAGGCACAGTGAAAGCCGGTGAAGAAATCAAGCTTGATGGTTACAGCCTTACTACTGTTTCATTTACAGCTGGATCTTCGGCAGTGGATGAAAGCAAATATGACTTAGATGCTGTATTTGGTACCGTCATCTTTAAAGAAGCAATTGCTGAGCCAGTCACAGCAACGTACACCACAGGTGCCGTAACACACACCACCATTGCGAGTGATTTCAATAAAGAATATGAACTGTTCTTTAAAGGGATTAACACAGCAACAGGAGACAATATGGCTGTTCGCTTATGGCGTACGAAGAAGTCACCAGAGACAACGTTCCCTCTAATCCATGAAGATCTTGGCCAATATGAAATATCAGGTCAGGCATTATCGGATGTAAGCAAAGGTACGGATGAAACACTTGGTTTATACGGCCATGTGGTAACAATTCCAAAAGCTTAAACCACTCAGGCACAAAGAATCTCCACGGCGCTTAAGCGTCTTTTTTTGTGCCTGAATTTTAGAGATTCAATCATGAATGAGTTTTTTTTAGCGAATAATCGAAGCATTACAATTGGCGATATCACTATCCATCAATTGCAGATGTATGATTTTGATGAATGGTCTCCTCATGCCAAGGCAATTAAATATTTTCTAAGAACTCATTCAGATGAGATTTATAAATCGCTCTTAAAGGACGAAACAAGCCATGTTTTTGCATTTATGAGCAAAACCACTCAGTTAGAAGAAAGTACGTTAATTTCTAAGGCTGAGGCCTCAGAATCTGCTTTTATTGCACTGCTTGTAGCTTCAATCAAAGTGAATGATGCATTCTTTAGTGAGAAAGATGCAAAACCTAAACGCGGTCGGCAATCACAAAACAGCAAGCCTGTTAAATCGGCTTGGTTTGAATCATTTCAGATTTTGGTCAGTGCCGGGCATCGGCCTGGTGATATCATGCAGATGACATATGGGGCATTTTTTGAATATCTAAAAGCTGCTCAAAAGATCCAGGCCATGAAAATGCGAGTGCATACGAATCTAATGCGTTCTGCTCAGCATGCAAATGCTAAAGCCTTTAAACAATTAATGGATGAGCTAAAACTGAGCGAAGATTAAGCATTGTTATGTGGAATTGATCACTGTAATATCCAGTAAATACTTTAAAATATTGGGGAATATAGTGAAAAAAATACTTATTGCTGCAACTTTGATGTCTGCTTTTACTTTTGCTAATGCCAATCTTACTAATGCCAGTATTAACGGTGAACGTGTTCGAATAGGTGACAGCTTCGGTCAGATTGCTGGCAAGCTGGGTCAACCTGCATCGACTTATGACTACACCAAGAATGTGAATGGTCAAGAAACACCAGTACGTGAAGTGAGTTATTCAAGCGATGGTAAGACATATACGATTACTATTGAAAATGGCAAAGTAGCGAATATTAAGACTTCGCGTTGAGGGTTAAGGAATGGCAACAAAAGTAGCGCAACAAATGATGTTTTGTAAGACTTGCGGAAAGCAAACACTGCATCATAAAAACATTAAAGAAATGAGCTGGTTGATGCATTTAGTATTAACGATTTTTACTGCAGGGGTTTGGCTAATCGTTTGGGCGATAATGTTTTTATGGCACATGATTGCGAAGCCCGCATCCGCAGTGGCAAATAGATGGATTTGTTCACAATGTGGTAAATAAAATTTAAAAGGCACCTCCAGGTGCTTTTTTATTCCCCAGTCTACCCGCTAATTAGCGGGTTTTTTATCACTTGAATTTCGAGGTTGCCATGTCTGGTAAAAATTTAACATTCAAATTAATCATGGACGGCGACAGCAAAGGCCTAGTAGCTGCTGCAAAGCAATCGGAAGATGTTACAAAGAAAGTATTCGAAACAATTAGAGCTGAAGCGAAAAATATTCAAGTGGATGCCTTGGTTGGAGAGCTCAGTAAGGCTACAAAAGAAATTAGTGACCTTGGCGATAAAAGCACAGTAAGTGCAAGTCAGTTCCGTGACATGTCTATGAAAAGCCAACAAATGATTGGCGCATTGAACACCGAACTTGTAACTGCCCAGGCCGAGCTTGTTGAGTTATCTCAAACCAAGGCCACACCATCAGATATTCAAAATGCTGTAAATCGCGTTGCTGATCTTAAATCGTCTATTCAAAGTGTTGAGGCGGCATTTGGTATTTATGAAGCAACTGCTACTAATGCCATGATTGGTGTTGATAAGGCAGCAAGTAAAACTATCTCTGAAGTGCAAAAATTTACCTCAGTTGATTTGACTAATATTGTGTCTGAAGCCCAAAGTGCGACTCGTGCAATTGACAGCATGGGAGATGGTGCTGTTGTTTCTACAAAGGAAATTGAAAGAATTGGGCAGTTAGGCGCAACAGCAATAGATGCATTACAAAAAGAATTAGCTGCAGCCAATGTAGCCTGGAAAGCATTAGTTGATTCCTCTGATGACGTTTCATCAGAGGAATTAACAGCTGCAAAGGCACGTGTTAATGGTTTAGACCAAGCCTTAGAATTAGCTGAAACATCAATGCATGATTTTAGCCAAGCATCGCAGCAAGCTATTCCGATTGTCGATAATTTGGATCAATCACTTGGTAAAGCAAATCAAGAGCTTGGGGAAACTGAAACCGCGTCTCAGCGTGTATCGCATGAAATTCAAGGCTTAAAAACTGGATTCACAACATTAACAGGGGCACTTGCTGCGCTTGGAATTGGTACATCTGCAATGGAAATTGCTCAGACTGCAGATGAATATAAAAATTTATCTGGACGTATCAATATTGCGATTGGGGACCATGGCAACTTACAAAAATCCATGGATGATGTCAAAAACGTAGCAATTGCGACTAATTCAAATTTAACAGCTACAGGTGATTTGTATTCACGACTAACTAAGATTGGTCAGGAGATGAAATGGCCTCAAGAACAGGCTTTAGCTCTTACCGAAACCATTAATAAAGCAATTCAAGTAGGTGGTGGATCAGCTGCATCTAATGAAGCAGCTATTACACAGTTAAATCAGGCCTTAGGTTCTGGTGTTCTACGTGGTGATGAGTTTAACTCAATGGTTGAACAATCACCTCGCTTAACACAAGCAATGGCTGATGGTCTTGGTGTAACGACTGGCAAGCTGCGTGAGATGGCTGGTGAAGGTAAACTTACAACGGATGTAGTTACTAAAGCCTTACTCAGCCAATCTGAAAAAATTAGTGCTGAATATGCCAAATTCCCAGCAACAATTGGCGCATCAATTGAGAATTTGAAAACAGCTTGGACTGTATATATTGGTGAGGCAGATGCTGCTACTGGAGCAAGTGAGAAAGTTGCAAATGCCCTGAAATACGTGGCTGAAAATCTCGATACCATCGTTTCTACTTTAACTCTAGCTGGCCAAGCTTTCATCGCATACAAAGCACTAAATATCGCTAGCGTATTTCTTGATAAAGCTGCAGGTGTGAGAGCTGCTTCCACTGCAATTGCGCAAGAAACCACAGTAATGGTTGCAAATACACAAGCGCAGATCGCAAATGCAGCAGCCACACGTGGTGCCGCCGCAGCCAAAACTCAGCTTGCCGCCAATTCGGCAACAGCAACAACGTCAATGGCAACAACTGGTGGATCAGTTATGACTTTAGTTGGTCGGCTGGGTGCACTTGGTGTAGCTGTGACTGCTATTGGTGTGTTATTGGGTACAGTGGCTGTTCCAATCGGGACAGCTATTGGGGACGGAATTGCCAAACTTCAAGGGTATGGCAAAGCATTTGAAGAACTTGAACGTCAAACTGCCCTAGAAACGGCCAGAGCAAAAGTCTCAGCTGAAATTAAAGAGGAGCAGGCAGCTGCAGCTGAAAAAGCACGCGACAAAACCTACCAACTAACAGAAGAATCTAAAAAACTTGTAGCAGAATTTGAGGAGTTAATTAAAAAAGGAGAACCTACTAAAGACGCTTTAGATAAGATTTCTAATGCGATGAAGTTTGATTCTACAAAAGGTATTAATGATTCAATCACAGCCTTAGTTCTTCTCCAGGAACAAGGAAAGATTACAAGTGAAGATCTTCAGTTAAAACTAAGCCAGGCCTTAGATGGCAAAGACTTACTGGTCTTCGAAACCAATGCTAAAGCTGCATTTGCTGGAACCTCTAAAGAAGCTGAAAAAGCAGCCGCAATAACTGAAGCTGTGATGAAAGCCTCGCTAGAGCGAACTGGTCTAAGTACTGAACAGCTTAAGGGACGCTTCTCCGCAACTTTTCAATCTGCCGCTAATGATGTTCAGATCATCATTGGTAGCCTAGATCAGTATAAACAAAAGGGTATTGATACAGGTCTTGCCTTATCCGCAAATCTTAATAAAGCAATTGATACAGCGCAGACACGTGCTGAGCTGGATTATGCAAAAAGTAAATTAATTGAGCTTGAAAAGCAGGGCTTAATAACTGGCGAGCAGGTCGCCCTTGGTTTAACTAAGATTGAGCAGAAAGCCAAACAATTGCCAGCTGCATTAAATCCAGTTCAAGCAGCCTTTAGCGCACTTGGTATACAAACCAAAGAGCAATTAAATGATGCTGCGACAAGTGCTCAGCGTAATTTTGATGTAGTAAATAAAAGTGGTCAGGCTACAGCAGATGTAATTAAGCAAGCTTATACGCAAATGCTCAACGCTACGATTGCAACAGGTGATAAAGCTCAGATTGCAATTGCCCAAGCCAAAGCTGCATCTCTAGGTCTTGAGGTCCAAGTTGATGCTGCGGGTAAAGCAACAGTGGCAAAACTTGGAGAAATTCAAGATGCAGCTATTGCTACTCAGCGCAGTGTGCAGCAAGTAAGCCGAAGCACACCATCTGCAGATCATAAACCAGCAAATGACGGCTTAGCCGGACAAGACTTTTGGGAAGAGTTTAAAGCTGACCGAGCCAAGATCAATGAAGCGACCAAGGCTCGAATGGCGCTGGTTAATGGTAAAGGGGGTGGCAACTTTTCACAGCTTGCTGCCAATCCAGCGGTGTCCGCCATGGCTCCATCTGTTGAGCCAGTGGCAATCAATACAGACCCGCTAGAAGCAACGTCATTTGGCACGGTTCAGGTGGATCTGCGCACAGACGGTGGAACCAAGCAGGTGCAAGTTATGGCCGGCAGTGAACAGAATCTGCTGGATGCATTAGCAGAAATGAAAAAACGATCTTAAAAGCCCGCATAACAGCGGGCTTTTTTACATCAAGAGAAAAGCATGAAACTGCAGAAATTAATCGGCGCTGGATATGTGCCTGAGGGCGAAGCAATTGAGCTGAGCGATGAATTGCTTTGGGCTGATGAGTTCAGCTGGTCCAAAGTTGCTTCGAATGACAGTGAATACACTATTGCCGGCGCATTGATTGTAGAGCAGAGCGAAAAACAGGCCGGCCGACCAATCACGCTGGAACGGCCAGATGATAAAACGGGCTGGGCCAAGCGCGGCACAGTGAAAGCTTTGCATGAGTGGGCCAATTTAAAAGGCCAGCGTTTTCGCCTGACTTTTGAGCGCGGCGGCAGCCGCAGTTTCACGGTGATTTTCAAAACATCTCAGCCGCTCAAATCCGAGCCGGTAAAGGGATTCATCGGCACAAACAGTGACGATGAACTGTGGTTCTGCAACTTATATTTTATTGAGGTTGAGTGATGGCAGAAATTAAAAGCGGCGATATCAAGTTAATGAAGTCACAGGTATTGCTTGATACGCCAGACGGCGGCGGCCAAATGACAGCTAATGAAATTACTGATGGGCAGTCTAATAACCTGTTTCCTGACGTGGATGAAATGGACCGCCTATATGGCCGCGTTGGGCTGCGTAAGTTCTTCCCAGCGATTAAAACCCCGATGACACCGACAGCATTCGGTGTGCATGTGATTATTTCACGAATGCCAGCAGACCCGAATGTTTCAGTGAATTTGTTTACAACTAAGAACTGGTTTGACCGCCGCACGAATGCGCAAAATCAGGTTGAACAGTATTTGGCGCGTGATGTGAAGTGGGAAGGCCATCTTCTTGAACTTCAGCTGCAGGGCCAGCGTTCATTTCAGTTGTCCTTGAATGAGAACAGTCAAAATATTCCGGCACAGGGTAAAACTGTGGTTTTAGTGGCCAATGAAAATAAGGCTACTGAAAAAGTTCAATTCGTGCGCGTGACTGAAATTGCGTCGAATGAAGTCCGTGAATTTGAAATCGGCGGCCGTGTAGTAAAGCGGCGTGTCGTAACGTGCGGCATTTCAGATGCGCTGCGCAGTGATTTTGAAGGACAAACTGTACAGCAATTTATCAACGGCAATACCCCGGTTGCTTTTGTGCGCGATACCCGCGTGGCAGATGCCACAAACTATTACGGCATTAAAAAGCTGGTGCAGGATATTCAACTGGGATCAACCAAAATCCAAGTTGATTCTATTTATTCTCAGCTGGTACCGAGTGCGCAAACAGAAACCCCGCTGTCTGAAATTGATGCTGCAGGTCAGCTGAATGCGTTGGTTGCTGGCCGTGGATCTGCTTTAACTAAACAATATTCAATTACAGTCAATAACTCTCAGAACTTCTATTTGGGTTCACCGGTGATGCCGAAAAGCCTGTCATTTACACTATTTGGCAGCGCCATCACGGATGTCGGGGGAGAACTTAAAAATGCGGCTGGCACAGTAATCGGTACAATTGATTATCAGAATGGCTTAATCAGCTGGAATGCTAACGCAGGAACTGGCGCCGCCACATTTAACTTAAGCTTTATCCCAGCAGCCAATCCGAGTTTTCCGCAAGAATCAGCGCTGATTTATGTGACAGCTGAAAACCGTGGCTATAACTGGCTGCGCAATATCCTGCCGCTTCCGGCGCCTGCATCATTGCAGGCATCATACGTGGCACAAGGGAAAGTTTATACATTGCGCGACAATGGTGCTGGCCAGCTGCGCGGTGCAGATTCAGCATACGGATCAGGCACAATCAACTATGAAACAGGCGCAATGGTGCTGACGACTGGCGCATTGCCTGATGCTAATACAGCTATTTTGCTAACTTGGGGTAATAAAGTGTCAGTCTTTGAGCGCGCCAGCCTGCCGGTCAAAAAAGCTTATATTGAGTTTAATTCCGGCACTGACTTTGTGCCAGGCACATTAACTGTGAATTGGTTTTTAAATGGAGTGGCAAAATCAGCAACTGACGATGGTGCAGGGAACTTCTCTGGTGATGCGACTGGTACGATTAACTATGCTGATGGTGTTGCCAAAATGATGCCAGCATTATTGCCAAATGGCGGCACAACACTGAATTTGTCCGCTCAAAATGGCAACAAGCTTACGGAAACAGTTTCTGTGGTGCCGAGCAATGGGACTATAAATTTTGTGCTCGAGAATGGCAGCCAGGCCCTGATCCCAAAATCAATCCGTGTGCGCGTACCAGTGCGCTCTGAAGACGGCAAATACAGCGGTGAAGTTGATTTATATGACAGTCCAATTGATGCGGTAACTGGCCGCATCATAACTGCAGCTGGTGTACAGCAGGGCAGCGTGAATTATGCAACCCGCACATTCAGCATCGCGCCGTCTTCCAGTGTTGATTCTTATACTTATGAACTTGAAGCTGAAGTTCGCCAAAAAAACCTAGTGAGTGCGATTGCAACATACGATATTACACCGCGCAAAGATGTTGTGCGTCAGACAGTCACAATCAAAAAACAGCATGCGCTGAACTTAAGCAATGTCGTCACAGCAGTTTCAATTGCTGTATCGTACCGTGATACATCTGCAGCGCAATCGCTCACAGATGAAATTGTCATGTCTGTGCTTAAATTTGATGTGACTGAGGGGTATGCGGAGCAGATTCTTGCAGGTTCTGTACGTTTCGGCCTGGGCAATTCAACATACATTGACCGTATGGGATCAATTTACCGCAATCCATCTGTGACAACCGGCTCGGGCACGGTAGCGGGGCAGATCCATTACGGCAACGGCAATATTGAATTAACCGGTTGGGATGCAGGCGCGGCAAACAATCCGGCACTTGAAAGCTTAATCACACAGATTGAGCCGAGCACGACTAATCAAGTGTCTTTCCGTGCGCCAATGCTTCCGTTACGTCCACAGTCTTTAACAATCACAGCAACCAAGGTGGAAGGCGGTTTAATCAACGTCATGCCCGATAAAGACGGCTTTGTAGACACTGCAGACTGTGAGGGGTATTTCAACTTTGACCAAGCTGTGGGGCAGTTCGTATTCCGCAAAAAAGTGCAAATTACCGCTGCCAATCGTCCAGAAATTGAGGATCAGCCATGGTATGACGCCGGTATGGAATTTACGGAAAACGGTGTAACGTACATCAATACACCAGTATTTGTACTGCCGGAAACGATTCGCTTCAGCGCTGTGGCATTCAGTTATTTGCCGCTGAATGCTGATCTGCTGGGTCTTGATCCTGTGCGCTTACCAAGCGATGGCCGGGTGCCGATTTTCCGCCGCGGCGATATTGCGGTGATTCACAATACTCAGCGTATTGATGTTGATTCGCCTGTACCGCTGGCATCTTTTAATGTCGGCCGTATGCGTTTGTCATACATCAAGCTTTATGACAGCACAGGCAAGCCGGTGGACCCGAATATGTATCAAACCGAACCGGATTTGGGAGATGTAACGCTGCTGGGCAACTTTGATGCATCCGTATACCAATTACCGATTATTGCAGAGCACCGTATTGAAGATGCGGGTATGTGTCTTGATGTGCAGATTAATGGTGAGTTGACGCTGAATATTCCGATCTCCCATACATACAGTGCAGGGCAAACCTATGTTTCATCTGCAATGGTTATTGGAGATATGCAGGCGCGGGCACATACAGTGTTCAGCCAAGCATCATGGTCAAATGCATGGAAGGATGAGCGTGAAGGCGGTGTGATTAATGCACAGTACAATGATGTGCTGTATCCAATTGTCACGACAAATGAGGGCTCCATTCAAGAGCGCTGGGCTTTGATTTTCACCTCAAATACTGATTTCCGAATTGTGGGTGAGAATGTTGGCCAGATCGGTTTAGGTTCAATTAATGCAGAAGCCGGGCCGCTTAATCCAATTACTGCAAAGCCTTATTTTAAAGTACCTGTGGGCGGTTGGGGGCAAGGCTGGTCGGCAGGAAATGTTCTGCGTTTTAACACAGCAGCGGCCAATTATCCGATCTGGGCAGCAAGAACGGTGAAACAAGGCCAGTCTGTAGTGATTGATGACTCATTCCAGCTCCAAGTCCGTTGCGGTGTTGACCGTGCTTAATCAATTTCATGCCACCTCAGGGTGGCTTTTTTTATGGAAGCTTCTTAATGGTTATGCGTACAGATGTGAAGCGCTATAAGGCCACTGACACAGGTTTGAATGCAACCCTTGTGCGCGGCACGAATATCGCGTTTTTAAAAGCAATTTTAAGCACAGGCTATAACGAAAAAACGGTATCCAATGCAACAAATGACGGCAACTTTGTGACCTTGGATTATGGTGTTGCGCACGGATATGCACTAGAGCGTGTGCTACAGATTTCGGGGGCAATAGATCCACAATTGAATGGTGAGCATGCCATCATTCAGGTAACAGCGAATACAGTCACAATAGAGCTGAAAGTACTACCAGCAGGCTTGGGTGGGTTGATTAAAACAAAGGTTGCACCGCTTGGCTTTAACTTAGTGTATGAAGCCACCAATTTGGCTATTTTTGAGTTTCAGTATCATGGAAAAACCAAGTATCTACGAATTTATGAAACTCCGCTATATTCAGCTTATGTGAATCCTTCTGTGGGTGATGGTTTTGATCCAGCCACAGGACTATTAACAGACAATGTTTATCCCACGACGGCAACAGGAACACAAGTTCCTTATAAGTGGGATTTCGCTTATACCAACACAGCCACTGGTGTTGGTGAATATCCTTCAATTTTTGGAACCAGTGAAGGTTTTGTGATTGTTGGGCAGTTCCAAAACAGTTATTTGGCGACATATTTATATGGCCTTCAGCCATGGTTTACTCCATTTGATAAGTTAGATACGCCGATCATGCTGTGCAGTTATCTAGACTTTTACAATGCTGGTGCTGCGGGTTCAACATTTTCATTCCAAGCCCGATTGCCAATTGTAGGTAATGTGAATATACAAAAAAATGAGGCATCTACAGAGATTAAAAATTTAGGGTTTGCTTTTTTAGGGGCGCCTAACGGCAATGTAATACCTGCGGGATTGCTGAATTTCAATCCTATTATGTACTGCTCCAGTATTGTTCATATTTATCAAACAAATCAGCCAATCGGGATTGCTAATGGAATTTATCGTACAGTGACAAATGCGAATACAGCACCGATTACTGCAGCTGTTATTGAGCAAATGGATGAAATGCGTGGCACCAAAGTGTGGTTGCGAACTCTGGAAACTAATAACCGCTACGTAGTGCTTGATGCTTATCAGGGGTTTGATTAATGACAGATTATGCGGGTTTTCCTGAATTCATAAAGCACTTTAAGATAGGGATTGTGCGTATTGCAGTAAATACGACTTACCACGGCTCTGGGGCAATTGATGGCGATATCACTAAGGAGATGGTGAATTATGCGAATGCAAAAATCTGTGTGTTTGACCGGATTAATCGTGCATTAATTTGGGAGTTTTCACCGAATGCGGATGGGCGCTATTCAGTACGGAACATCAATCCCAATCGTGAGTATTTCATTCTCGCATTTGATAATGCCCGTGAATATAACGCAGTCATTGAAGATATGGTGAAACCTTATGATCTCCTTCAGTAACGCTGTTAAATCAGACCGTTTACAAGCATTTACGCGAGCACTAGATGCTGGTAGTGGTGGCGGAAAGATCCGCTTGTATGGAGGTGTGCCACCCACAGCAGGTGCTGTGCATTCTCAGACTTTATTGTGCGAATTGGTGCTACCAAAACCGAGCGCAGTCAGTGTTGCCAATGGGATTTTAACAATTGGAAGTCCATTCTCTGGAATGGCCTTGGTGAATGGGGTTGTGACTTGGTGCCGGCTCTCAGATTCAGCGGGAAATTTTGTAGCGGATTGTGATGCGGGTGGGGCATCCTCAACTGCAGTATTCCGTATTCAAAATGCGAATGGTGAAGTTTTTGCAGGTGGGCAGGTCATTGTGAATCAGGCACAGCTAAAAGAGGTGTAAGCATGTGGATGAAAAGAATCCTCGTAATTTAAGGCTGAACTTTGCTAAAACGGCTGGCCAATCAAATCCTAAAAACCTTAATTTAAACTTTGGAAAAAGCAGTGAATCGAAAGATGTATCTGCTTTTTTTATTGCTGAGATTCCGGTACCGGCTTTAAGTATTGATGCGGATACGCTGCAAACAGGTGATGCGCTCGCACATATTGTGATTGAGATTCAGCAGCCTGTTTTAGAGCTCGATGTCACAAGTACCATTTTGCCTCCAGAGTATGCGGGTATTTATGCTGAAGTCTCAGCACCGGTACTTAGTATTCAGGCTGAATATGATTTTAATGTATCGCGCTATACGACAGCGGATCGATCCGAACAGTTTGAAAAAACTTTAAGGCTCACTCAAGAGACATATACACCGTATCAAACAGTAAATAAGTTTAAAGATCAGGTTTCGGTTAATCATCAGCATGCTGAAAAGCTCAAAGCTATGGGCGGTGATACTTATCAAAATGTGGCTCAGCTCAAAGATCAGCAAAAACTTGGTTGGCATGAAACAGTTGCAACTGAAAGGCATCAAAGCGATATCTATCAAAGCAATGAGTTACGCAGAAGATTAAATAAGAGCATTTGGCAGGAAACTGAAAAGCAGACTGTAATAACGTCCGATCATTACGACTACAACATTGAGACAAGAAAATCCACTTTGAGCTGGTGGCAACAGGCGATTCAAATAGGGATTACGCGCGGTTTTGGTTTTAATGCCTCAGTCTGGCTTCAAGTCATGGAGCGCTTGCGTTATCAGCAAACAGGAAAGCCTAAAATAGGTGCATGGGTTGAACCGCCAATTCCTGAACCTGGTCGCCCACCCTATGTGGGTTCTGGTCATTTAAATTTCTGTTGTAAGAAAGCTTCGGTCGATCCTCTCGATATTGTTCTTAATTTCACAGATGAGCGCTGTGATCCAGCACCGCCAGAGCATCTGGATAATAAAAAGGTTTATTTCATTATGAATGAGGGATATTTAAAGCGCATCAGTGATGGTGCGCCAATTGAAGTGAAAAGCCTAAATCTCTCTATCGACCGTGATTCATGGTGCTGGAGCTTCAGCGCATCATTGCCGTTTACTGAAGAATCGAAGGTAAATACGGATGACGATTATGTTGAAGTTGAGCTCGGGCTAAATGGCTTTGTGTGGCGTTTCTTGATTGAATCCAATACCAGCAACCAACAGTTTGCCAGCACGGATATTCAAATCAAAGGACGTTCACTTACAGCGATGCTGGCAGAAGAAGCTGGCACCCGCAGCTATAATCAAACGATCGCAGCATCGTCCGCGCAGCTGGCGCAGGCCGAATTGCAGCGTATAACCTTAGATTCACCGTTTAGCCTGCAGTGGTCATTGGTGGATGAATTGGGTTGGAATGTGCCGGCAAATGCCTGGTCATATGCTGAACTGACACCAATTAAGGCCATTCAGGAAATTGCCGAAGGTGCGGGCGGGTTTGTTTCATCTCACACGTCTGAGCGCAAGCTGCTTATTCAACCGCGGTATGCACATGCCCCGTGGGAGTGGGTTGGTTTAACGCCGGAAGTATCAATCCCATTTAATCTTGTGCTGCAGCGTACAAGAGAGAAAGACTTCAAGCCGGACTACAACGCCGTAACCGCGGCTGCTGAACATCAGGGCATCCAAGCTGTTGTGAAACGCGAGGGCACAGCAGGCGATAAAATGGCGCCAACCGTCGTTACGCCTTTTATTAACTCCGAACAGCCAGCCCGAAGCATGGCCAAATCTGAATTATCAAAATACGGTAAAAAGTGGATGTACCAGGACACCATCCCGTTGCATCCAGATATTGGGGTCATTCTACCCAGTCAAATCATCGGCATGCAGGATAAGGATTTAAGCACTTGGAATGGTCATAGCTATGGCACATCAATTTCAGCAAGCTGGGATGGTGATGCCGGTCTTAAGATTCGGCAGACATTTACTGTGGAGCGCTATATTGAATGAAAAACATTTGGAAGCAATTCATTGATGATGTACTGCCGAGCAAACCCATTAATTTGGGGGAGATTACTGCAATTTATGGTGACGGCCAGTATTCTGTAAACCTAGTAGGTGGCGGCTCTATTCGGGCATATTCAGATCAGAATTTGAATATTGGCGATAAAGTCAAAATTACTGGCAGTAGGATTAATTCAAAAGCGCCGGACCTGCCAATTTATCAACTTGAAATTTAATCAACGGCACCTTCGGGTGCTTTTTTATTGCCTAAAAATTAGGGGAATTTAATGGAGCCTGTCTCTACAAGTGGTTTTGCAGCTTTTTTAAAATTTTACGGTGCTGCGATTGCTGTCACATTAGCGATTGGCTTAGTTGCTACCGTAGTTATTATGATGCGCTTACCACGCTCACCACAAGAATGGGCTGTGGGCTTAATTTGTACAGTAGTTTCTAGCCTTACTGGAGGCGCATTTATTATTGTGAAATGGGGCTTACATGAATGGGTAACAGATATATGGGGAATGATTGCCTTAGGCGGTTTCTTCTTTATCTGTGGGCTACCTGGCTGGGCTGTTGTCCGCTGGACTTTTAATTTTATTAATAAACAAGAAGGGAAAACGATTATTGAAGTTGTAAAAGAACTTAAAGACGTAAGAAATGATCTTAGAAAATAATCAAACATCTTAAAAAGTAAAAAGCCAAGAACTGCAATTCTTGGCTTTTTTATTTCCAAAACTTTAATAAAAGGATCAGAAAAATATTCATGTCCGATAATTTTAACACCAAACCCGATATCAGCATAGAGGGAAAAATGAGCGAAAAAGATACAGGAAAAGTAGCCATCATTATGGCGTGGGGTAAGTCTATTTCACTGGTGGTTGGTAGTCTTACAGGTGCAATAGTCGCTATAACAGCATTAATGAAATGGATTGTGTGATATGCCAGTATGGAGATTTATAGCAATTTTTCTGACGATAATTATTTGTACATATATTTGGAGAATGTAAGCCGACCCCTTAGAGATCGGTTTTTATTTTCTGTGCACCGAAAGGTGCTTTTTTTATACCCAAAGAAAAACCCCGATGTTGGAAGCACCGGGGTTTTTTCATATCAACCAAAAGGAAAGGAGACATGATTAATCTATATGCAAATCATACATCAAATTCAAAATTAAAGGTAGATGGAAAAATGAGCGAACAAGGGGCAGATCGTGCTGGATTGTTGCAATCCATTGCTTTGATTATCTTTGCTTTATCTTCGGTAATTACTGCGATAAGTATTCTTGTATGGGCAATTAAATAGATCCAATGCAACCAAACTAAGTTAGATATCGCTTTTATTGTCAGTGTATGCGCCATAAGGCGCTTTTTTTGTGTCTAAAGGAAAGTGAAATGAGTAAGAAATTAACAACAGCACAAATTGAAAATCAAGCAAAGTTGCTAGGGGTAGAAACTGCAGCATTGCGGGCTGTGATAGACGTTGAATGTAAAGGATCTGGTTTTAATGCTGATAATACACCAGTCATTCTGTTTGAACGTCATGTAATGCGGCAGCGTTTGATCGCGAATGGCCAATCAAAAATTGCTGATCAGATGATGATTAAGCGCCCTGATCTTTGCAGTAAAAGTACAGGTGGTTATGGCTTATCTTCTACTCAGCATGGTCGATTGAATGCTGCAGCGCAATATCATCGTGCATCTGCACTTGAATCGGCAAGTTGGGGCATTGGGCAGGTAATGGGGTATCACTGGGAAGCGCTTGGTTATGCATCCCTACAGACTTTTATCAATGCGATGTATAAAGATGAGTCCTCACAGCTTGATGCCATGTGCCGATATATTAAGGTGAATGGCCTAGTCAATGCATTGAAAAATAAAGATTGGAAATCATTTGCACGTGGCTACAACGGAGCGGCTTATGCAAAGAATAACTATGATGTGAAGTTGGCGAACGCCTATAAAATTTACCGAGATCAAAATTAGTATTGCATAAAATAAACACAGTATTTTTTGTGCTTTGTTAGTGTAGAGTTTTAACTAATCTATATAGGCCTAAGTATGAAAGCGTTAGCAATTATAAGTGTGGTACTAGTATTAGGGCTGACAGGTTGTCAGCAAAAAGATAGTAATGAAAATGAAGAGACGACAACTCCTCATACCTTAGATAAGGACTAACGTCATTAATGTTTCACTCATTTGCTTGAAAAGCCCTCATTTGAGGGCTTCTTGAAATACATCTTCCGAATCATTTAAGTTCGTATCTTCAATAATGTGACCAATAAATTTAGCTTTAATTACAAGCGGAACAGTCTGAAGGTTTTCAACATTGCCTTTCAATAAATATCCTTCAGGTTCTGGGTGGCAAACGAGATTGAGTCTTAGCTTACCTAAATTACCAAAAAAAGAATGTGCCTCAATGTTGTGTTTGCTTAATTCAAGAATTACTTGTTCATCGCTCAATTTACCAGAATAGGTATAGATTGTATCGCCGCCATTGGCTATGCCATTGTTTACAATCAAAATACCAGTTCCAAAATCAATATTTTTACTTTTGAATATCAGTAAATAAATTCCATTATTCATTTGGGTTCTCGATTATATATTGCTATTTTGAGTGGGCTTTTCATTTTTACTATCTGCATTATTTCCCGTGTTATCACTTTCTGCTTGATAGGTTGGTTTTTTCTGAGATTTATATTTGTTGTATAAACAACCAACTAATACACCAGCGCCAAGTAATTTTAGAAATTTCATTTTTAATACCTCTTTTATAATTCATTAATTAAAAATAGCATGTATGTGTTTAAGTTTTACAATTGATATTGTAATTAAATATATTTATTTTTCTTAATTTGATAATATATTTATAAGGTTATATTTAATATGATTATTTTATTTTTGTGGGTAAATGATAATATTTTTTGATACATCTTAATGGTATCTATATATTAATAATAGGTCCAAGCTGTATTTGTCACTAATAGTAATGACAAATAAAGGAAGTAGATATGCAAAACTCTAATCAATCAGGTCCTAAGCAAAATCAAGACACAAATAAACAACTTGATAGCGATCAAGACAAACAGCAACAACAGCAGCAACAGTCAGATAAACACATTCAGAGTGAAAAAGAGCCTAAACAAGATCAGGCTCAAAAAAACAAAGAGCAGCAACAGGATAAAAAAAATAATTAAAACTGCTCTTGTTCTCTGAACAGGGTTAAGAGGGGGGCTGACCACACTCCTTTTAACTTTGAAAAATATTTTGAAATTTAGCGTGGTTTAAGGTGAATATAATGGATACAAAATTATTTGTTGAAGTGACTAATTTGAATTTTAAAAAAATTCTGTTAACTAATGATTTTCAGCAAAATACTAATGATCTTTTGCATAGGAATAAATATGATAAGTTTTGTTATCATTTGGTTTTAAATTCAAATGCAAGAAGAGCTTATTTTAAAAATTTTATTAAATAGATTGAAATGTTTTTATAATAATAATTTTTTTCTTTCACATTGTTCTAAATATATTACGCAGCGTTTGGTTTATGTGCATTACTTTTAATTGAGCTTGGCTTACTGTTTTAAAACTAAAAGATGAAAACAAAGCATAAAGGTAAGTTATGACTCTGCAAGCTGAAAACATTAATCGCAATTCTCCATCTGAAGTAGTAAAGAAATATGGTCAATTTTTGAATGAACAAAATCTCGATAATATTCTAGGCTTGTACCACGTAAATGCAGAAATTATTCCTGATCAATTAGCTAGCTTACAAGGAAAGGAAAATATAATTTCTTTTTATCAGAATACGTTTGCAAATATTAAAATTTTGGGCGAATTAGCCATACAGTCTGTGTACGAATCAACAGAAGTAGCAATTGTTAGATGCGAAGAAGTTGGAGAAGTTACAGATTTATCTAGTGGTATTAAATCAAATCATTATTTTAGAGAAATGTTTATACTGATAAAAGAAGATGATGTGTGGAAAATCTATAAATACATGTTTTCAACCAATGATAGTCAAATTGATCAATAAGCATAAAAAGCCCTCAAATGAGGGCTTTTTTAATACTAAACTAAACTTGAACCCAAGTATCTTTAACTTCTTGTGAGTCTTTAGTTAGTACAATCTTATTATCAGTAATTTCGCCGACCCATGAAACTGGAATTAAGTGGTGATGGCCATCGCCATGTTTTGTAAGCTTGATTTGGTCTGATCCCTGTAAATGATCAACTTCACCAACTTTAGTACCGCAAGATGCAATAACGTCTGCATGGCTCTTAATATTGTCAACATTAATAGTAGTCATTGGATTACTTCCCTATTTCAATGTGATTGAGCATTTAGCCTATAGCAAAAAAGCTGAGATATCAGGGATTGCAATAGAAGGGATACAAAGGGTCTTAATTTCTTACGTTCATAACCAGATAATTTACATTGTATTATTTAGAAATAAATCTAAAATTGGTTTTTTTATAATCGATTTTAAGCATTTACGGGTAATTTTTATCACATTGAAAGGTGGAAACTTGCAAACCATAACTTAATTTGTAATCCTTTCAACCAAGGGTGTCTAGCTTAGCTAAGGCAGGTATTTGTTGTAGTCGGGCCGCTACAATGTGGACAACGAGTACCTGTATGTTTAATTGCCAGATTTTTAATCAAGTCTCTACCCAAGTATTGACTATAAAAAATGACCTTCAGCTTAATTCTGATCTTCAATTAATCAATAAATATAAATCTTCAAGTTTAGATGAGTATAAACAAGCGATTGTTTTAATATTAAAAGATCGTGGCTACACAAATATAGAGATTGGACAACTTTTAGAAAATTGATCTATACGTTGATAGATTTAGAAAAAAATCCTTTTCAAAGTGTATGTAGCTTATTTTACTTTAAGTACTTCCTTTAAAATTGAATACAAACAAAGGATTATAAAAATAGGAGCCCTCAATTGAGGGCTTAAAAATTACTTATGTTTTGTCTTAATCAGATCCGACAAATCAAACCCTATAGATTTCGCATAATTTAAGTATTCATCAACAGTCGCTTGGTCTGGATTAGCAGTTCTGCTTAAAACCCATAGATATTTTTTGTTGGGTGTACCAACCAATGCAGTTTGATAGTTATCATCAATTTTTAAAACCCAGTAATCACCGCGGCCTACTGGTAACCAGCGAATTGCTTTTGGTAAAAAGCTCACTTTAAGTTTAGAGTTGGCTGGTGCGTTCTGAACATAGGCTTCACCAATTGATTGGTTAAGTTTGCCGTCTGCGCTATAGCAACTATTATCGACTTTCACATTACCATTTTCATTTAAAGAATATTTAGCAGTGACGTTGTAATCACATTTATTTTGAAAATATAACGGCTTACGTGCAATTTCATGCCATGTACCAAGATATTTATTTAAATCTACGTTTGATACTGCTTGGACTTCCGTGGTGTTTGCATTTGCTGTTGAGAGTAATGAGCCAGCAATAAGTACTGCACCACCAGCTAAAAGGAGCTTACGCGTTTTTGAATTCATGTTATAAGCCTGCTTTAATTTGAAAGTTAATTAATTACTATAAATTGGTTTTAAGCTCATTTTGTTTTTTTATGTATTAAGTATTTGATCTTTAATCATTGTTTAACCTTTCTACTTTTTCTTCTTCGGACACTTTTTACCATTTCCACCTGGCAAGCAATCACAGGCCTGGCCATCGCCGTCGCGGTCTAGACTTTTCCAGCCAGTTTGTCTTGATTTCTTTCTCTGTTCATACCATTTCTGTGCTTGTTGCTGAGCAGAAAAGTCAGCACATTTTTTTGCATAAACTTGGATGGAAGTGAACCCCAAAACTAAAATGAGTAAAAATTTCATAAATTATTTTAAATTCAGAAAGTTGTAGGAATTCTAACATCAAATCTATCATGTGACAAAAAGTAAACATTTTGTTAGATTGTGTAAAAAGAAACATTAAGACTAGGGGTTAATCGTGGGTTTTAATTTTAGAAAAAGTCTGAAGATAGCACCGGGTGTACGTTTAAATATTACGAAAAAGGGTGTTTCAAGTATTTCACTAGGCGGTAAGGGCGCACGTGTAAACCTTGGCAAAAAGGGAACAAGAACAACAGTGGGGATGCCTCGTACTGGTCTTTCATATAGCAGCTTTAGCCCTAAGCAGGTAAAGAAGGACACTGCTCGAAGTAAGCCTGTAAGGTCTAGTATGCAAATGAATATGTCGCCAGTAAGATCACAAATACCTCCATTACCATTTATGCAAAAGTTTGAGCGGAAGGTTTCGATTCTTTTAGGCATTGGGATCTTTCTGATGCCATATATTTTTGCATGGTTTACTTTGCGTGAAGGCTATTCAAAGCCAGCAAGGTTTATAAGTTTTGGCTGGCTTGTATTTATAGTTTATTTGAGTATGCAACAACCTTGAGTAATGCTTAATGAAAAAAATATTTCTCCAACTATGTCTAATCCTGTTGCCATCATTTAGTTATGCTTTTGATGGCTTAGAATTACACGAAGAAGAGTTTCATCCATTAGCAAAGAAATATGTAAATATTGAAACTCTTAATGTAAGAAATAAGCCTGAAAATGGGGAAATTGTAGAAAAGTTAGCAAGAGGTGATGCCGTTCTAATTTATGATAGAAAAGATAATTGGGAAAGGTTATCAAAAGAATTTGAGAGTCCTAAATGGGTTTTATCAAAATATTTATGCACAGTTGAAAACTGCTTTCTTAAAGGTGATATGTATTCCAAAAGTGCTTTGAAGGATACTTATTCCTCACCTATAAAGAGTCAATCCAGCACAAGAGTAAAAAAAACATATTCTAGTGGTTGTTCTTGTAGTTCAGGATCGTATTGTTATGGTCCAAGAGGTGGTCGTTATTGTTACACTTCTGGGGGAAATAAGAGTTACCGTTAAAAATAAAGAAGCACCTTAAGGTACTTCTTTATTTTTAACTTCACTTTTAAACGCTTGAGCCATGGTAGTCATAGTCTCCAATGCATCTTTGGCGAAGCTAACATCAGCATTCTTTAAGAGGTAAGTTTCTGGCCATTTAATTTCTGAACTAAGTTGCTCTAACAGGATAGTAAAATCTTTATCACCTTTTTCAGATGAAACAAGATATATAAGCATGTATTTATCAAAAATTGATTTAATTTTGGTGAGATAGGTTGAGGTATCTGAAAAACTTTTATATTGGCGTAAATACCAAGCACTGATAAATTCAATAAATATAAATACCAATGATGTCGAGATGATCCCGTATATATGTTGTGATTTGAATTCTCCAATTGTGCTGATAAAAACTTGCCAAATAATTGTAGCCAAAATGAAAAATACAATGCCAATAATAGAAAACCTTTTACCGTTGTCTAAAAGTAAAGAAGCTTTTTTATCAGAATCAATAGCTTTAATTTCTAAGTAATTAATAACGCTAATAAAGTATTCAGAGAATCCAACTATTGATTTTTGAGTTGTTAAACTATTTTCATTTTTTTCACTAATAGTGATATCACCAGTATTATTAACGATGTTAATAACTCTGTTTTTGCTTTCTTCATCAATATCGCTTAAGTTTTTGTTTGAAACTGTTGTTTGTAATTTTATTTCAAAGAATAAAACCATTAGTATTGGAAGGAAGAAGTAAAAGGGTAAATTTTCCTTCATATAATCTATAAAACTAAGTTTTTCTTGAAGAAAGTAAAAGAATAGATTTAATGTTAGTAATGCACCTAAAATTAAAATCAATACTCTATAAACTATAATTCGCTTAGGGTTTTGAAAAGCCTGTACTAAGGATTCAATTATCTTATTTCCTAAACTACTCATTTTTATTTATTACCCCAAAACTATCAGTTTTCTACGCAAATTTATTGGTATCAACATCAAAAATTTAACTTCGCTTTACCCCAAAAAACTAACTTAACTTAGTTTTCTTCACTTTTTTTTGACATTGCTTTTGATGCCTTTGCCAAGGCTTCAGGATCAACTCCTTCTTCCAAAAGATTAGATATAAGTTTGCTTAAAACATTATTCAGGCTATTAGTAAGAATAGCTTGTGATTCTTGTGTCGCAGTAAACTTACCAAGCTTGTTTGCTTCATCTATTGAGAAACTATCTTCCAGCCGAGCCACAATATCCGCATTCATTGAGCGATTCAGCTCTTTAGCAGACTCTGCAATCTTATCTTTTAGTTCTGGAGGTAAGCGTAAATTGTATGCAACACCTAAATGTTTACCCATGACTTCATCCTGAAAAATTCTGTTGACATGGTATCAAGTGGACATATATATTTGCAATATGTCCAGTGGACATTATTTTAAATAAAAAATACCCCGAACATTCTTGGCGGAAGACGGGGTATCTACCAATTATTTTCGAGAACAATTGATATGAACAGTCTAACATTTAATTCAATGCAATTTCATCCAATTCAGCGGAATGATGATCAAATCTGGATTACATCCTCTGATCTTGCTCGCGCTTTAGGATATGCACGTGAAGATTCAGTTTCACGTATTTATGACCGTAAGGCAGATGAATTTACTTCTGATATGACATTGACCGTCAAATTGACGGTCAATGGAATTAATGAAAGTGTACGTGAAAAAGAAACACGTATCTTTTCATTACGTGGGGCACATCTCATCACATTCTTCGCCCGTACACCAGTTGCTAAAGAATTCCGCAAATGGGTACTCGACGTGCTTGAAAAAGAAGTCCTGCAACAGCAAATCGACACTCGCGTAAAAATCAACGCTGAGCAACAAGCTGAACTCAAAGAAATTGTCGACCGACGTACCCAAGGCGAACGCAAACTTCATGCAGAAATGTGGTCACGTCACAACAAACACTTCCGCATTACACGCTATAGCGATTTATTGGCCATTCATTTCCAAGATGCAGTGAATTACCTAGAGACTTTAGAAATCAAGTCAAAAGGGAGCATCTATATAGATGAAAAACAATCATTAGAAATGCTGTGCGTACATGCTCGATTCTTTCAAGCATGGTGGAATACCCATAGCCCAGCATTGGCCAAACTCAATCCAGCACTGGTGAGTATGCTTAACGATAATATGTTCTCGATGAGTAGTGCCATATCAAGCGTGAGTAAAAAAAGCGGATTCACCATGCCAAACTATGATTACGACCACATGTTTGAACTACAGACGCTACCGCATGCAAGATACAGATTGCTGAAATAATAAATAGACCGTCCGAAAGGGCGGTTTTTTTTATTGTTCACACTCCAATTTTGATTCAGCCCAACGTTTACAATTACAGCGCGGACATTGATCATGTAGGGAGCTAATGAATTGGGTTTGACCGCACAGCATACAGGAATAAAACTTTTGCGAATCATGTAACTTTGACTTTTGATAGTCATCAGGAAATATAGGCAATCCCCATTTAATTTTTTCCTTAGAATAGGGGATCACACTCAAACAACCATCAGTTTCAAGTAAAGCTGACTTAACTTGACCAAGGTGTTCGATTTTATTTTGTCTTAGTTCAGCAAAGAACTCATCATAAGAATATTTTTCTTGTTTGATATCCTCAACAATCAATAAGCCTTCTTTGACGATATACATTGGCCTACCTTCTAGCATTGTTTCAAATGAATCTGATTTCATGATGAGGTAAGTAGTTAATCTATATAGAAGAATAATTACAGCAAATACAATCAGTGCTTGTATGATAGGAATATCATCATTAAACATCGGATCGCCAGCGGCAGAACCCAAACTTAAAATGATGGCTAACTCAAATACTGAAAGTTGCCTGACACCTCTTTTACCTGAAAATCTTAAAAAAATAATAATTAAGATAAACATAATGATGCATCGGAAAATGATTTCTAATGCAAAAGTAAAAGAAGTGTCATGCAGAATTATTTTTATAAAGTCCATGCTTAATACATTTTATTAATTCTAGTTTTTAAGTTGTGGTTTACATCTTTTCCCAAGCATCCTTGATTGCATGCTTAGCATGTTCCCACTTCAAACGAGAATCAGCTTTAAATTCTTCCCATTTGGTTTTTAGATCTGGCTCCGAATCCTCAAATCGAGCATTTTCACCATACAGATGGCGTTCACGTTGTCCAAGCTCATATGCCGATCTCAAGTCTCGATCATAATCAATGTCGGGGACTTCACGCTGTAAGTCACCATAGTACGGTCTATTAGAGTAATCCGTACGCCAGTCATGATGGATTGGATGTTCATTTTGATGGTCGTTCATTGTAATAACTCCGATTAATTAGTTAATAAATTACAAAAGCAGTGATCCCTGGGCTGCTTCTGTAAATTAAAAAATTACTGTTGTTACTTTGACTATCGATCTTGCTGACGTTGTTGATCAGACTGTTGGTTCTGTTGTCGTTGCTGATTGTTTTGCTGTTGAGGTTGTTGCTGCTGTTGCTGATCGTTTTGCTGACGCTGTTGATCAGATTGTTGGTTCTGTTGTCGTTGCGGATTGTTTTGTTGTTGCTGCTGTTGTTGATCATTTTGCTGACGCTGTTGATCAGATTGCTGATTTTGTTGGTGTTGAGGTTTTTGAGTATCGCCACGTTGGTGCTGTAGACGAGTATCATTATTTTGATCTTGGTTATAGTTAGACATAATACTGTTCCTTTAAAGATTAATTAGATAATCTACTCAATCACAGTAGATCAATTATTAATAACATGAATACTTGAATAAATAACTTTTAAAATGTTACGTAATTTTTTTATTTTATAATTTCTTTAATTAAATTATTTCTTTTATTGATTTATAAGCAATTTAAATATTATTTTATTTACACAATGTTAACAATTAACTATTCTTTAATATTATTTTTAATGATTTACATATATTTTTATAAAGTGTCTTTAATTTTGCTTTAGGTCGTCCTTTGGTGAGTATCTCAAACTGATAATATGTATTTTTATAAAATATACAATAAAAGAAAGTCCCTACTGGCTTTTGTTTAGTCTCAGATCCCCCGCGTTTAAGCAAACCAGTGCATGATATGTAAATATCAGATTTATATATGCTTTTACCATTAGTAATTAATTGCTTTGTTACTTCGGGTGACTCTGCTGTGTGTTCATCAATTATTGATTGTTTTATTTTAAATAATTCCTTTTTAAAATTTAGGTCATAGCAGACAATCCCGCCATCTAGTACGTCACCAGAGTATTGATCTTGTGAGATTTTATAAGCGATATATCCGGCACTTGCACTTTCAAATAAACAAATTTTAAGTTCTTTCTTTGCTATAAGTTTAAAAACAGAGTTCATAATTAAATCCTCTTATTTGTTTATCATAATAATTAATATTTAATTTCAATGTTGTGAGCGATTTCGCATTTATAAATTTTGTTACTAATATATTAATTTTTATTGAAATCTATAAGGTTATGTTTTGAAAGGCGAAATAGCTATAGGATTACAAGCTGTTAACTTGAGTTAAATAAAAATAACAAAGCAAAGAATTATGTGAATTATGTTTGATTAGTCTTATTACCGCGAGAGAACTATAATGCCGACAGCAGTAAAAGAAAGAATAATACATCTAATTACTAAAGATCATCAGAAATATTATGAAATTGTTGAATTCTTTTTAGATCCAGCGATATCCCAATCCGCTAAGGAATTAAAGTCCTTTCATATACTTGAAAATGAGATTCAAAGCATTCGTACTGAAGATATTGATATGCCAGAGGATCTGAATTTGCTGGGTGAGTGGATTGACCAAAAAAATCGTACTCAATGTGAGCACTATAAAGAATATTTAGAAAGACGGGAAAATGGAGCGGGGAGAGAGTATTTTTCTAACTTAAGTAAGGCCTATGAGTTTCTATATAAGGTTGCACCAACAAAAAAAGTTGATGGTTCATGGCTATATAGTATGACTCAGTATTGGAATGATCCAGTTTTTAGAGATTTCATACAAATATATTTAGAAGAGTTAGGACTTGGTTCTGAGAAAAGTAACCATGTAAGCATGTATAACACAATATTGTTAACGCATGGTTTGGACCAGCTCTCAATAAACCTACCTGATGAATACTATCATCAAGCAGCAGTACAGCTTGCGCTTGCGTATGCACCCTCAGAATTTATACCTGAAATAGCTGGATTTAATTTAGGTTACGAACAGCTGCCATTACATCTATTAATAACGAACTATGAATTAAAAGAGCTGGGGATTGATCCTCAGTATTTTAATGTACATATAACAATAGATAATTTTGATAATGGACATGCCAAGCTCGCAACAAATGCCGTAAAAAAATTAGCAAGCCATTATAGGTCTCAAGAAGAATTTTTTAGAAAACTAAAAATTGGTTATCTGCTAAATGATAAAGGCATTAGTTCAGTCAAAATTATTAAAAACTTATGCTCTGAAAAAATGGTTTTAGAGATATTTAAGAAGAAAGCATTAGTTGGCAAACACATGCATAACAATAAGTGTAAATTCAATAATAAAACGACAAATGAGTGGTTATCTGCAGAAGATGAGATAGAGGATTTTATTTTTGAGTTGATCAAAATAGGCTGGATTAAACTCAATCAACCACCTGAAGAAAGCAAATTTTGGAACATGATTCATAATGACGACGGTAAGATGTTTGGTGTATTCAGTGCAGTTGAAAAAACGTTTATTTATGATTGGATTGCTGGAAATTCCAAAAATCCTAAGCACAATCTAATAAATAAAGAGTTTGTTAAAAACTTCTTAGAAACGAGTACATTTAGTTATTTGGCTAACCATGAATTGGCTGAACTAAAAAAACAGATGGCTAGTAGCACCAATGCAGGGTACAAGATCAACAAGCTTTTAAAATACTTAGCACCACATATGCATCATCAAGAAATAGGGTTGTGGAGTACTCAGCGCATCGTGGAAAATTTATTTCCATCTCTGGCTCGTACTTAAATTAAAACCTAGTTCTAAGTTCAATCACTTTTATATTGATTTATAGACCGCCTTCGGGCGGTTTTTTATTGATATACGATAATTTAAAAGATAAAAATAAATATATGTTTATTAATAAAAAAATAAAATAAGTGTAAGTTTTTCTCAAAAGTATACAAATTTTGAAATAATTTAATTAAAATAAATTTGTATACTGATTTGTATACACTCTCACTACTAACCACTCCAATTTACTGCATTCCTATACAACTTTAAAAAGTTCATAAGGTGTTGTTATTACAAGGTAATAAGGCTGTATGCAACCTATTCCAATCCAACACAAACTCAGTGGATTCTACTTCTTCTACTACGCCATTGTCGGTACATTTATGCCGTTTTGGAACCTCTATTTAGAAGATCAGGGTTTCAGTTACTCTCAAATAGGCATTTTGGCCTCCATTGCCATTATCACCCGTTTTTTTGCGCCATTTATTTGGGGCTGGATAGCAGATAAATCCGGAAAACGCATGCTGCTGGTGCGTATAGCAACATGGATGGAAGCCTGTATTTGGTTCATGATCTTTATTATCCCCAATAGTTTTCAATCCATCGCACTATTGATGCTGATTTTTAGTTTTTTTCAAAATGCAATTTTAGCTCAATTTGAGGGTGTGACTTTATTTTGGCTGGGGAAACAGCGTGCAGCGCTATACGGAAAAGTGCGCAAATGGGGTTCTGTTGGCTTCATTGCTGGCGTATTTGGCATTGGCAGTCTATTGGAAATTATCCCGATATCAATGCTGCCGGTATTGCTGCTGTGCATCGCTTTCTTGGCCTTTCTTTGGTCATTCAGCATTCAGGAACCGGTTAATGCGCCAGCCTCGCAAAAAAAACTTGAACCATTGCTCCCAATTTTAAAGCGGCCGGTGGTTGCCAGTTTTTTTCTTATTGAGTTAATTTTGCTGTTTTCACATGCACCATTTTACAGCTTCTATACAAATTATTTGCATCAGTCAGGTTTTAGTACTGCTCAGATAGGACTGCTCTGGTCTGTAGGTGTTATTGCGGAAATTATAATGTTTGCGGTCGCACATATATTATTTAAGCGCTTTTCTTGGCGCCTGCTGGTAGCGGTATGCTTAGTGCTTACTTCACTGCGTTGGATGGCGGTGGGATATTATCCTGACAGTTTCAGTTTGCAGTTTCTGGTGCAGACTATTCACGCTTTTAGTTTTGGCTTATTTCATATGATTGCCATGCGTGTGATTTTTCAAAATTTTTCTTCTGGGCAGCAAGGCCGTGGACAAGCTCTTTACAGCACAATGTGGGGGCTGGGGGTAGCTGCTGGAAGTGTATTGGCTGGGCATTATTGGGAAGTGCTTTCAGGTTCAACCATATTTATGTTTGCTGGTATTTCAGCATTAATAGGGTTGCTATTTTTGGGCGGTTTGCCTAAAACGATTCAGTCCGCTTAAATGAGTTAACTATGCTCAGTTATTTTTGATATAAGCAGATCGGAAATGATACCTTATGAAGAATATATGTTTTGTTAAGCATGGGTATTCAGAATTTCTGCTGATTCTAAGCGATGCAGGTGGATGCTCATCTTCGTTTAGCTTTGCATAATGATTTGATTTCGGCCTTGCTGTTTGGCTTGGTATAACGCCTGATCAGCCTGATTGATGAGCGTTTGCAGGTTTTTTTCATTGGCCGTATTTTGATGGGTTATTCCCATGCTTACGGTAATATGTACTTTCGTGCTGTGATTAATCGGCATAGGCGTTTGTTCGACGACATTGCGTATACGCTCTGCGATTCTATTCGCATCGTCATAATTAACACTCTTTAAAAAAATAATAAATTCTTCGCCGCCCATGCGGGCAAATAAATCATCATCACGAAGGTTTTCTGTTACAGTTTTTACAAACTGCTGCAGCACCAAATCACCCGCATAATGGCCATAGGCATCATTTAAATTTTTAAAATGATCAATGTCGATCATCACAATTGAAAAAGGATAATTTTTCTCATCGTTGATGATTTCTTCACTTTTTTGGAAAAAATAGCGCCGGTTCATTGCGCGTGTAAGGCTGTCATGATTGGCGAGATACAGAACTTGCTTATATAAATCATGACGGTTTTGACTAATAATGCACAAAATAAGCGGTGCAAGGCTCAGCATACACAGTCCAATACGTACTGAAATGGCAGTAGATAAATACGCGCTGGAAGACTCAGATAAATACAGCTGATTGAGGCTGTGATATGTCACCAAAAGAACAGCAAAATTGATCATTGCTACGGTAAATAGGTGGTAGGTTAACGCTGCCCAAATCAGCGCGGCAAGTGGATAAAGCAGGGCGCCCGGGCCTGAGAAAAAATAGGTTAGGCTAACGCAAATAATAATAGCGATCAGCGGAAAAATATTTTGTCCTGAAAAACGGTTGCTGCGGCGCTCTTTTAGCACATATTTGAGTTTTTCCAGCGTTGGAAATGCCAAAATTACCGGCATTACTAAAATTGCATTGACCATTTCTCCGGTCCACCACATACCAAAATCGATCCATAGACGGCCGGTAGACATAAAAGTATTGGGAACATAAGGAATGGTAAATACTGCAACGAGCGCGCTTGCGAAGCAGCCTCCAAATGAGCAAATCGCAAATAAATGTAAAAACGTAAAGCCTTTATTGTAGTTGCGGTAATTAATATAAAAAAAATGAATCAGAAATAACGATACAGCAGTATTAATTAAGTTGGCCAATGTCAAAAAAAAGGTCAGTTCCAGATGATTTCCTGTGACTAAGTCTGCCAGCATGTATCCGGAAAATGCGCCAATCCATCCGCCGGCATTGTTTAATTGCGGAAAGCGTAAAAAAAATGCCAGCATGGCCGCATTGGCTGGCCAAAAGAATGCGAGAAACGATAAAGGCCGCGTAAAAATACCCAAAAGGCAACAAAGAAAAATAATACAGCCAATAATTGCAAAAGCTTTAGCTAAAGGAGCTATTTTTATATTTGGTATGTCTAGGGTCTGCAAGTCGGTAAATTCCTTTAGAATTAGCCTATTTATGATCTACTTTTGGCTTGAGCCATATACATTGATATTAAACGATCTATACGTTGGGAGTGTGGAGAAATTATGTATAGTTTTCATATTTCTGACGAATATCTTCACTCAATAGATAGTGTTGGATTCTTGAAAAAAGGATTGTTATAAAATAGTGATAAATGAAGGTTTTATAAAAAAATGTGGTAATTTAGAACGCATAGTGAATATGACTGAACAAACGTATGAAAAAAACATATTTAACAGTTTTAATGATGCTTTTGGCATCCAGCGCTTTTGCTGCAGAGAATAAGAAAACCGCAGCAGCGCCTGCTGCTGGGGATGATGTAACAGTCAATTCAGCCAACAGTTTTCGGGTGATTACTCGACCTGAAATTGTCGGGCTTTGGGGAATGGAAATTCCAAATAACCGTAAATGTATTGAATACTACAATTTTAAAAGCAGCAGTGACGTGATTATCAAAAGCGGTGCTGAATGGTCTTCTGGAATTTATGATTATCAACCGGCTCAAGATCCTTCCAGTGAAGTTCCTGCATTGGTGCTGCAAGTGAAATATGATAATAATGAAAAGGACTGTTCTGGCAATCAAGCAGACCAGACTGGAGAAATTTCTCAGTATTTTGTGAAATGGAAAAATCCAAGCACCATTAATTTTTGCACCAATGAAAAAGCCGATCAGTGCTTTGCAACATTACGCAGGGTTTTGCCATAATCTAATATTTTTAAGGTTTTTAACGGTTAATATTCATGTGGTTTATGACAAAGCGCTAAGTACTTTTAGATCATAAAAATTTTGTCTGAATGTTAGCGGCCTATGTGCGCTCCTAAGCGGCTTATTTTCTTGCCATTTACAGCTGGCTGCGTTGCGGGGGAAAGAGCAGTTTTATTTGGCAGGAATGTCTTAGGCTTGTATTACTTGATGCATCGCATATTTTATTTGAAGTCTTTTTAAAGATGAGAGCGCTCAACATTGAATTTTTTAAATCAAGAATTTATCAATATAGAGCTGAAAGTTTACATATAAAAAAACCGCTGCTTTGAGCGGTTTTTTTATTGGCGGAAGCTTATTCTTTGTCTTTGTGACCTTCAAGCTGCTTCAATAAATGCTTTTCTAGATAGTGAATATCCATCGCATTTGTACAGAATTTCTTATCTTCTAAAATAAGATCTTTATGCAGCGGAATATTGGTTTTGACACCAATCAGAATCATTTCTTCCAGCGCCTGTTTCATGCGGGCAATAGATGTATCGCGGTCTTTGCCATGCGCAATCAGTTTTGCAATCATAGAATCGTAGTACGGCGGAATGCTGTAGCCTTGATAAATATGAGAGTCTAAGCGGATACCAGCACCGCCCGGCGCATAAAAATGCTCAATTTTACCCGGGGACGGCATAAATGTCGTTGGGTCTTCAGCATTGATACGGCATTCCATGGCATGGCCTTTGCATTCGATATCTTCTTGCTGCAAGTTTAAGCCCAGTCCAGCGGCAATGCGCAGCTGCTGTTCAATAATATCGACACCAGTAACCATTTCAGTTACAGGGTGTTCAACTTGAACACGCGTATTCATTTCGATGAAGAAGAATTCACCTTCTTCGAATAAAAATTCGAATGTGCCGGCGCCGCGGTATTGCATCATTTTACAAGCATTTACACATGCTTCTAAAATGTCTGCGCGGGCTTGTTCAGGTAAACCTGGGGCAGGCGCTTCTTCCAGTACTTTTTGGTGACGGCGCTGTAAAGAGCAATCGCGGTCAAATAAGTGAATGGCATGGCCGTTACCGTCGGCAAGTACTTGTACTTCGACATGGCGCGGTTTTTGCAAGAAGCGTTCCATATAAACGGTATCATCGCCAAACCACATTTCAGCATCACGCTGCGCAGCTTGTACTGACTCCAGCAGCGTATCGACACGTTCTACGATACGCATGCCGCGGCCGCCGCCGCCTGAGGCTGCTTTCACAATCAGCGGAAAGCCAATTTCTTTTGCTTCAGCAAGTGCATTGTTTGGCGTTACAGCATGCGCTGACCCCGGTACAGTTGGCACTCCAGCTTTACGCATGGCCATAATCGCAGATACTTTATTGCCCATCAGGCGGATATGTTCCGGGCGCGGGCCAATAAAGATAAAGCCTGAACTTTCTACAATTTCTGCAAATTCTGCATTTTCAGACAAGAAACCATAGCCTGGGTGAATTGCATCTGCGCCGGTAATTTCGGCAGCAGTAATAATGGCAGGAATATTCAGATAGCTTTCACTGCTTGCACCCGGACCAATGCAGACGGCTTCATCACAGAAGCGTAAATGCATCAGGTCTTTATCTGCATCGGAATAAATCCCTACGGTTTTAATTCCTAAAGTTCTGCAGGCCCGGGTGATACGCAGCGCGATTTCACCACGGTTTGCAATTAAAACTTTTTGCAACATTATTTTTCCCCGAGGTCTTATGCGCGGTAGCGGAACAATGGCTGACCGAATTGGATAACTTCGCCGTTTTTCACTAAAATTTCTTCAATCACACCGCTTTGAGTCGCTTCAATTGGGTTCATGATTTTCATAGCTTCAATGATGCCAAGTGTTTCGCCTGCAGATACTGTTTGGCCCACTTTAATAAATGTAGGTTCGCCTGGGCTAGGCGCAGCATAGAACACGCCGACCATAGGTGAGGTTTCTACAGCGCCGCGCGGTGTTTTTGCTGCCGGTGCGGCGGCTGCTGGAGCAGGCATTGCAGGTGCTGCTGCTGCGATTACTTGAGTTGGGCGCGTTAACGCAATTGATTGGTCGCCTTCTTTAACTTCGATCGCCTGTAAGTCAGATTCAATCATCAGGTCGATGAGCTTCTTGATTTTGCGGATATCCATGAGAACGTATTCCTAATTTTAAGATTGTAAAGATGGCTGGATTTTTTCAATGGCGTAATCGAGCGCGGCAGCATAGCCTTTCGCGCCTAAACCGCAAATTACGCCTACGGCTTTATCTGACAAATATGAATGATGGCGGAAGGCTTCACGCGCATGTACATTCGACAAATGAATTTCAATAAACGGAATGGCTACACCAAGAAGCGCATCACGCACTGCGACAGAGGTATGTGTCAATGCAGCAGGGTTAATAATGATGAACTGTACGCCTTCTTGCTGAGCCTGATGAATACGGTCGACAATGGCGCCTTCCCAGTTGCTTTGGAAGGTATTTAGTGAAATTGAAGCTTTTTGCGCTTGTGCAATGAGCTGCTGATTTATATCCTCAAGGGTGAGATATCCATAAACTTCAGGTTCTCGCTTTCCCAGCAAATTTAGATTCGGTCCATGAATGACCAAAATGGTCGAACTCATTCAGCTTGCTCCAATTAGAAATTGCCAAAATACTTTGCAAGATATCAGCAAAGTTTGCCTATTATGGCATAAAATTCCACATTTTTTTTATAAATTCTTTGAATTGACGTAGAAAGCATGTGCCAGAATTGAGCTATATAATGTGAATTTTGCAGACATTTAGCAATGTTAAAAAATTACATTTTTTGTTTATTATTATTTTTTTACATTTTAAGCGCAATTGGCTAAAACTGTTCATATCATTTATGTAAATGATATATTTTTAGCCAACACTTAATAATTCATTCCAGCATGTGGTATAGCGCGGAGAACGGTGTTCCTGCTTCATTTTCCATACAGTTTGGCGTGATGCATAGCCGGCTTGAATGCAATCTGCGCCGTATTTACGTTTCATAGCTTGTAAGGTGTTCATCAGCTGGCCACGCTGCTGGATTTTATCGATGGGCTGCCACAAATCATAGGTATGCTGGCTTTTTAGCTCCAGTGCGCTTAAGAGCACAGAGATTTTAACGTACTTGATGTTTTCTTTAAATAAAACATCAATTTGTCTAAGCGCAGCCTGATTGATTTCAAGCAGGTCGTCGCTTGCATATTCTAGTCCTAAGGCATATGAAACAATTTTTTTATAAGGCGGCTGAGAGATTTTTTCATACAGTGAAACATGAATTACAGCACAAAGCTGATGCTGTGCGGTTAGGCGCTGGTGAGCTCGGTTAACGTGGAAAATCAAGGCTTGTTTTATGGTGTCTTTATCACTGAGTGCTTGAGAAAAACTGCGGGAGGATAGAATCTGTTTAGATGGAATATTCGGGTCTTCCAGCGCAATGCAGGATTGACCTTTTAGCTCACGAATGGTGCGTCCGAGCAGTACGGAAAATTGTTTGCTCAGGTGGTGTTCATTGGCAAAAGTTAAATCATAGCTGCTGTGAATGTTAAAGCCAGCCAGCCTCTTGCTTATTTTACTGCCAATTCCCCAAACTTCTGATACTGGTGTTTGCATCATTAAGCTTTCTAAATTGCACAAATCCATGGCGGGCAGATTACAAACTGAACGGAAACCGGGGTAAGTTTTGGCAAAATGGTTGGCGAGTTTAGCTTGTGTTTTGCTGCTGCCAATACCAATGCAGCAGGGCAAGCCCAGCCATTGCTGGATGGTGTCAACCAAATCACGGCAGTACTGTTCACTTTGAACGAGGTTTTGATAGCTGCTGAGCCGTATAAAGCATTCATCAATAGAATAGGGCTCTAAGTCTTCGAGGCTAAAATGGGCTTGCAGAATCATAAAAAAACGGCGTGACATGTCTGCATACAGCGGATAATTGCTGGAAAATACTTGTACGCCAGCACGCAGCGCATTTTCACGAACTTCATGCCATGGCGCTGCCATGCCAATTTTCAGCGCTTTGGCTTCATTGCTGCGTGACACTATACAGCCGTCATTGTTGGACAGTACCACTACCGGCGTGCCGTTCAGAGCTGGTTTAAAGACTCGTTCACAGCTGACATAGCAGTTGTTTATATCGATTAAGGCAAAAGTTTCTTGATTCATATTTTTATGTGCATAGGCTTGGAAAAAGGATGTTGCCTTTGTTTTTTTTGAAAAAGTAACAAATTCAAAATAGCATAAATAGATTTTCATTTCAGATCAAATTCAAAACAGCCAATCAGATTAATGGTATGAGTTTGCCTCTTTTATATTTCAGTTTTAAAGTTGATGTGCGTGTATCTACTAAAATAGTGTTTTGAATAAAATAGACCGAGGATTGGAAATAAATTAATGAGTTTCAGTGCTTTATGTTTTAATTATTTGTGAAGCATAGTCAGTTTTTAGCAGAAAAAATGATTTTTTTGTTAATCAAGGTATAGTAAGTGCTTTAGGAACCATACTTTAGAATCAGCACGTATGATTTTATGGCCGTGTATAACTTTGGTTCAGAGTGTTTTGCAGAGGATAAGATGAAGAAGATTGTGGGCTTATTGCTTGGGACATTATTAATTTCTGGATGCGCAACTTTGCCGGAAAGCAAAAATATCGGTACAGGCGGTTTGCTGCTGTGCGAAGCCAATGAGTTGTGTCCAACTGTATTGGTTGGCTGGAATAAACAGGCTAAAGATATGCTGAATATGCAAGTCAGCCTGAACAGTGTGAAACATTATTATAATATTCAGCATATCAGTTTTAGCAATGGTCAAAAAACATTGGAGTTTGATCCGGTTGCAGCAACTGAGCAAGAACAGATATTGGGCATGTTCCGGTCACGCGCGTCGATTACTGTGCCGGTGAAGCTGATGGCAGAATTGAAGCAGGAAAATACTGCTCACGCGCCGGAAATTACCATGAGTATAGATACAGATAGCGGTACAATTACCCGTTATGTGCTAAAAGATGGTCAGGAATCATCTTTATTTCAACAGTTTAGGCAGGTTTATCCTTAACGGACTGCTCAATAAAAAGCGCCGTATTTCGGCGCTTTTTATTTGCTGTATTAAACTTAGCGCAGTTTTTTTAATACGCATGTGACAACCCCCCAGACCAGAAACTGCTCTTCACTTTGAAAGTGAATATCCGGATAGTCTGGGTTTTCGGCTTTTAGCCAGATATTTTCTGTGCCGTCATCTTGTTTTTCTTTCATGAGGCGCTTGACTGTAAATTCATTATTAATTAGCGCTAAGACAATATCGCCATGTTCGGCGCTTAAGCTGCGGTCAATTAAAATTCGATCATCTGCATCAATACCGGCATTTTTCATGGAAAAAGAATTGACCCGAAGCACAAAAGTGGAG